>JABMNK010000031.1 GCA_013204595.1 Flammeovirgaceae bacterium | reverse complement strand
CAGTAATGCTGATCATAAGCGATTCTTTTGATTTAAAAAAAGAACTTAAAAAAATCTCTCAGCGTGATTTGAGGATTGCACTGATCCCAACTATGGGCGCGCTCCATGAGGGGCATATGCAATTAATTCGTAAAGCCAAGCAACATGCTCAATACGTGGTGGTGAGTCTTTTTGTGAATCCTTTACAGTTTAATAAAGAAGAGGATTTCATAAATTATCCTTCCGATCTAGCTGGCGATTTGCAGAAATTATCCACCGCTGAAACCGACCTTGTATTCAATCCTACGGCACAACTACTTTTTCCTAATCAACCTGCAATCAAATTTAATTTGGGGACTATTGCTAAAAACTTAGAAGGTGCCCACAGGCCTGGACACTTTGAGGGTGTCGCACTGGTGGTAACTAAACTATTTAATCTGGTTAATCCGCATGTCACTTTTTTTGGATTAAAGGACCTGCAACAGTTCATGGTAGTTAAAGCAATTATCAAGGAGCTTTCCTTTGACATCAATCTTCATGGCATTCCTACAGTGCGTGAGCAAAGTGGGCTCGCCATGTCATCTCGCAATTTACGTCTTTCAGTTCAGGGGAAGCACCTAGCAGCTATCATTTACCAAGGATTATCTGACATGAGCTCGGTTGATTTGATGAAGGCAACACCTCCCATACTAAAGGCGGACCTGATGTCCTTTTATTCACGATTTAAGGGGTTGACCATCGAATATTGTGAAATTATAGATATTGAAACTTTCAATATTTTAACATCCTTTGAGGAGCACAAAAATATTGCTATTTGTGTAGCCGCCTACGTAGAAGGCATTAGATTGATTGATAATATATATTTGCGCCAAGAAGTTGACAAAAAATGATTATATTTGCGCCAAGAAGTTGACAAAAAATGATTATTGAATTATTAAAATCAAAAATTCATAGGGTTAAAGTCACCCAGTCGGAGTTACACTATGTAGGGTCGATTACCATTGATGAAGCATTAATGGATGCCGCGGACTTGGTCGAAAATGAAAAAGTTCATGTGGTGAATGTGAATAATGGTGAACGGTTGGAAACTTATGTAATCAAAGGTCTCCGAAATAGTGGTCAGATTGCACTAAATGGCCCCGCCGCACGAAAGGCACAGGTTGGTGATATTTTGATTATTATTTCTTATTGCTCCTTAGAGAAAGAAAAAGCCAACTCTCACAAACCTATCCTTATATTTCCTAATGAGCAAAATAGCCTGTAATGAAGAAGGATTTAATCTCAATTATGAGATTTCTCATTCCGCTATTTATCGGAGTTGTGCTGCTGTATTATGCATTCAGGAATATTGCCTTTGAAGATTTTTTGTACAAACTCACGCAAACTAAATATGCTTGGGTCTTGGCCTCTATGGTCTTGTCGCTACTTGCCTACGTCGCTCGTGCTTACCGTTGGCAAATCTTATTATCTGCAGCAGATCAGCAAGTCAGTACTTTTCGCCTGACGTTGGCGGTTTTTATTGGCTATTTGGCAAATCTTGCCTTTCCTCGATTAGGAGAAATTACCCGTTGTGCCGTGTTAAAAAAAACCAATGGCATCCCGATTGGCCTTACTTTAGGAACCGTGGTGACTGAGCGTATTATTGACGCGTTAGTGCTGCTGTTTTGCATCCTGTTTGCTTTTATTCTGGAATTTGACTTGATTATCAATTATTTTACCAATGTTTTCAAAACCTACGACATTAATCTATTGGGCCTGCTCTACTTGGCACTCGGTCTTATAACAATTGGAACAGTCACGTTGCTATATGTTTATAAAACTGAAAGTGCCTTTACTTTACGATTAAGACTTTTGTTTAGTGAAATTCTCAAAGGGATACTTACTGTGAAAGCAACTAAAAAAAGAATGCATTTCATGCTTTCAACATTGGTTCTTTGGGTTACTTTTTTTGCAATGTCTTATATGATTCTTTTCGCCTTAGAAGAATCTTCCGAGCTCTCATTGGTCGCTGGATTCATGCTTTTAGTGACAGGGGGCGTCGCGTTGGCTTTACCGGTACAAGGGGGTATAGGTACTTATCACGCCATGGTCTCCATGATGCTCATGTTGTACGGTATTGATCAAACCACCGGCCTATTTCTAGCCACCTTAATGCATACGTCACAAATTTTTGCCATTGCTATTTTTGGAGGCGCCTCATTATTAATAACTTTATCTATTCAAAAAAATGCTAGCGTCCACTCAAAATAAGATCATCCCATTGGAGACTGCTCAGGTCATTATTGAGGCGTGGAAAAAAGATCAACAAAAGATCGTTTTCACAAATGGCTGTTTTGATATCTTGCACTTAGGGCATATCGATTATTTAGAAAAGGCAAAAGCAAAAGGTGATAAACTCGTTTTAGGATTAAATTCTGATCACTCTGTTCAGCGGCTTAAAGGGGACTCAAGGCCAATAAATAAAATAAAGGCAAGATCTAGAATGATGGCTGCCCTGGCATTTGTGGATCTAGTCATTATCTTTGAGGAGGATACACCCCTAACCCTCATCGAACATTTAATGCCTGATGTTTTGGTCAAAGGTGGAGATTATGAAATAGGAAACATTGTAGGTGCCAATATCGTATTAGCAAAGGGTGGCACGGTTGAAACCATTACGTTCACTGAGGGCTACTCTACAACTAAATTAATTAACGAATTAAAAAAATAGAATATGCTTTTTATAATAATCATCGGCTTTATGATCGCCAGTTTGGTGGTAAGTAATAAGTTAAAAAATAAATTTAAAAAATATAGTCAAATTCCTCTATCCAGCAATCTTTCTGGAAATGAAATTGCACAACTTATGCTTAGAGACCATGGGATTTACGACGTTCAGGTCATGTCTGTAGCAGGTCAACTTACCGATCATTACAATCCTGCTAACAAAACAGTAAATTTGAGTCCTGACGTATTTAATGGCCGCTCGGCTGCTGCCGCAGCTGTATCGGCCCATGAGTGCGGGCACGCCGTTCAACACGCCACTGCATACCGCTATTTAGAATTCAGATCTGCAATGGTTCCTATACAAAGTTTAAGTGCCAGAATCATCAATTTCATGTTCATTGCTATGTTCTTTGGCAGTATGTTCATGAATAATTTCCTGCCAATGTCATCAAGTATCTTGATTATTATAGGCTGTTATGCGATTTTTACCTTATTTGCCTTTCTGACACTCCCTGTTGAATATGATGCCAGCAAACGTGCATTAGCTTGGATTGATGAACGAAATATTGTTACCAAAAGCGAACACGCCATGGCAAAAGATGCTTTGGATACCGCGGCTCAAACGTATTTAATAGCGGCTCTGAGCTCCTTAGCCACCCTGCTCTATTGGGTAATGGTATCCATGGGAGGAAGCCGAGATTAACTTTTCAAAAAAATGTTCATTTAGTAAAATTTGAAGCTTTTTTAATAGCTATTTGCGCTGCATGCATAATAAATAATGACATAAATTATATAAATCATGAGTTATTTTGAATTAAGTGAAGAACATTATTCTGTACAGGTAGCCGCACGAGAATTTGCCCAAAAAGAATTATTACCTGGTGTCATAGAACGAGACAATTCACAGAATTTTCCCACTGAACAAATTAAAAAGCTCGGTTCCTTGGGATTTTTAGGGATGATGGTGTCTCCAAGATATGGTGGTAGCGGACTTGATACAATCTCTTATGTCTTAGCTATGGAGGAAATCTCTAAAATAGAGGCGGCCGTTGGTGTGGTCATGTCAGTTAATAATTCATTGGTTTGTTGGGGATTAGAACAATTTGGAGATGAGGCGCAGAAAGAAAAGTATTTAATCCCCCTCGCCCAAGGGACATGTATTGGTGCCTTTTGCTTATCTGAACCTGAAGCAGGATCAGATGCCACCGCTCAAAAAACCACTGCAATAGATTGTGGAGATTACTACCTACTCAATGGCACCAAAAATTGGATTTCCAATGGTCATTCGGCCACTTATTACTTGGTAATGGCCCAAAGCGACTCCTCAAAAGGACATAAAGGCATTAATGCCTTTATTGTTGAAAAAAATATGCCCGGCTTTGTCATTGGTAAAAAAGAAGACAAAATGGGAATAAGAAGTTCTGACACTCATTCCTTGATGTTTCAAGATGTCAAAGTGCCAAAATCAAATCGGATTGGTGCCGAAGGATTTGGATTCACTTTTGCCATGCAAACACTAAACGGCGGCCGCTTGGGTATTGCTGCTCAGGCGCTAGGTATTGCATCCGGAGCACTCGAATATTCCTTAAATTATGCCAAAGAAAGGAAAGCCTTTGGGAAAACACTGCAGGAGCATCAAAGCATACAATTCAAATTAGCTGAAATGGCCACCAAAATTGAAGCCGCCCGCCTGCTAACCTTAAAAGCGGCACAGCTCAAAGACACCCACAAAGACTACACCCAAGCCTCGGCAATGGCCAAGCTATTTGCCTCTGAGATCGCCATGGAAGTAACCATTGAAGCGGTACAAATTCATGGCGGTTATGGCTACGTCAAAGATTACCATGTGGAGCGTATGATGCGTGATGCCAAAATCACTCAAATATATGAGGGCACCTCTGAAATTCAAAAAATGATCATTGCTAGACAGTTATTGAAATAACATAAGCATATCATTAAACAGTTTTATACAATTTTAATATATATTGAGACTTCATATTGAAATAAGTATTTTTAAATTGATGTCAGCTAATTAATAAAGACTGATGTAGCCTGACAATTTTAACTAGTTTAATAGATTCACTTAACATACAATTCGTCAAAGTGGAACCTATTAATGTCTTAAAATCAGTGCGAATTATCGATTATCATAACACAGGAAACACGCTCCTGTTGGTTAATAACGGAGTATCTGGTTTTGGAGAAATGAACAATATCGCTCATGAAAATCAAATATTGTTTATTCCAGCCCGAAAGTTGATTCCCATTACTTAGGGACCCAATGAAGTCATAACCCTTAATCAAAAAACGTTTATCAATGAGAAATCAAAACATCTAACAAATACCCAACATAAAGAGGTGATAAGCTCCAATCGCTACCTCTATTTAGCATTTAAAGCCAAAGTATTTGACCTAATTGATTTTTTTTCATCCAGCGACCTTCCACCCTTTGTGATGCCTGACAATCCTAAAATCAAACTGATCTTAGGAGAAATTTATGATACGTCTGCGCGTACTCCGCTAGGTTGTGCTCGCCTGATACAATTACTCATGGGGCAATTGGTGATCGAGATGATTCGCCATGATTTATTTCTAAAAGATCTTGAAACCAAAGCGGCCTATTTAAAAGATGCAAAACTCATTAGTATTTTTAAGTATATCAAAGAAAATTTAGGATCAGATTTATAGTATAAGCATCTAGCCAATGTGGCAAATGTTTCAGAAGAATATGTCAGGCAATATTTTAAATCAATGACTGGGATCAATCCTCAAGCTTACATTGAATACCAACGTATGGAAAAAGCAGTAAGACTACTGCAATCTCAAATAAGTCCATTAGCGAAATAGGCAAACTTGTTGGCTATAAGGACAACGCTTATTTTTGCAGCCGATTAACATAACGTTTCATATTTCTGCCGGCAAGATGAGGAAAAGAGCATCTTAAGTTGTGGTTCGTTTTTCTTCCTTATCTGCTGGAGTAGCTATAGATGATTTCATAAAGGCAGCAATTATCTGCTCAGCAAAAAAAGCTAAAATTGGCTTAAACCAACTCGATCTCTGCGGCTCCTTCTCTTCAGCATTATCCGTTATTTTACTGACTTTCTTTTTGGAGTCAAAATAATAATAACCGCCTATCAAAACAGTTATCGCTATTCCAAATCCCAATAGTGATGCATAGATGACTTTTTCCGTCTTTTTTGATTCCTTATCAATTTCTTTTCTCAGCTCAATTTCTTTTGTTAAAAGTGCTTCCTCCATCTTACTAAGGCTATCGGACTGTTTATGCATCTTCCTTCTTATTCATGTCGACGATAATTTCTTTGAACACCTGATGCATCTTCCCCGACCTAAGCAATATTACAAAAATTAATATAGTCACAAAGAAAAAGCCACTAACCACAAAATAACCTAAATATTGACTCCCTAGATAATGATTCAAAACTTCTGATATTGCCATTGAAAGGAAAAAAAAGAACAATAAAAGAAGAAAAAATATGACCATTAAAGTCATTACGTAGGCAAGAAATTTTGCTAATTTCCCTATAAGCTCAACCTTGATTTGGTCTCCTTTGAGTTTAACAAATTCAATTATCTTGTCAATTAATATGTTCACTAAGAATTTCTTTAATTTTTTTAACCCTTAAATAAATTTCAACCGGAAATCACTTAGTTCAAAATTAATTGAAAAATAATGATTTAACGATGATCTGATAACTCTTTAATTGTCAGCCAACTCATCAATCCCATGCCGACCTTCAACGCCTCTTCGTCTATATCAAAGGTGGCTGTATGTACTCCCGATATTATTCCTTTAGTCTCATTCCTGGTCCCAAGTCGATAAAAGCACGCGTCTATTTGTTGGGAATAAAAAGCAAAATCTTCCGAGGCCATCCATAAATCCAGATTTACTACATTTTCCGCACCTAAATATTCCTCAGCATAAGACCTACTTCTGTCTGAATAAACAGGGTCATTGGACAAATATGGATATCCCTTTTCAATACGTACCTCACAGGATGCCCCCATAGATTCCGCCATCCCCGTCGCCATTTTGGTAATCAACGTAAGTGCCTCTGCTCGCCATTCTTCGTCAAACGTTCTAAAGGTTCCTTCAATTGCCACCTCATCAGGAATGACATTAGTAGCCCCTCTTCCTGAAATATTACCGAAAGAAAGCACCGTCGGTATTTTTGGACTCGCATTGCGACTAACAATTTGTTGAAGCGCGACCAGAATATGACTAGCAATCAGGATCGGATCAATGAATGTCTCAGGCATTGCCCCATGCCCCCCCTTACCTTTAACCGTAAGGTATATTTCATCTGAACTTGCCATATACTTTCCCGACCTGAAGCCTACCTTTCCCACATCTATAAGTGGCATTACATGCTGACCCAAAATAGTTGTGGGCCTAGGGTTCTCGAGAATACCATCTCTAATCATCAACGATGCACCACCAGGGGTTTTCTCCTCTCCTGGTTGAAAAATGAATTTGACGCTTCCGTCAAATTCATTTTTTAACTTCTTGAGTATTTTGGCAACTCCTAATAAACTTGACGTATGTACATCATGTCCGCATGCATGCATAATGCCACTATTTATGGACTTGTAATCAACTTTATTTTGTTCTTGAATAGGTAGTGCATCCATGTCAGCTCTCAAGGCTATATTTTTTCCTTTCCTTCTTCCATCGAGTAAGCAGGTCACACCTGTGCCCGCAATCCGTTGAATATTCTCAAAACCAAAATCTATTAGTTTACCTTCAATAAATTCCGCCGTTCGAAATTCCTGAAAAGAAAGTTCAGGATGTGTGTGTAGGTGTCGTCTAATGGCTTGAATTTCTTCAAAATATTCGTTAGACAACGTCTTTATTTTTTTCTCTAAATCATTCATCAGGTTCAATAATAGGTAGCTTCTCTGGAATAACTATTGATTTAGGAAAAATACTTTTTATGTTATTTAAAGCTCTAGTCGCCGCTAACTTTTCATGAAATTTGCCCAATTTCACTCGATAACTAGGTTGAAGGTAGGTCAAGTTAGGAAGTAACTCGGGATATTGCTCTTGAAAAAAATTTTGGACAACCAATGCTTCATCTCTATTAGTACCAGAATATACTTGAATCGTGAAGCCATCACGCATATTTAGTCCCTTATTCTGAGCAACAATTAGACGACTAATGCTATCAATCTCAAAAGTAATACCCCCCGTTAACGCCACTGAGTCCGTCTTTATTTTAGTAGGAACTATTGGGACATTCGACTGAGCTAACTGCAGTCTATAGACACTTAAATCTTCCTCATAAGCACTCCGTTGAACCATCTTGGATGATGATTTACAGGCTGTCAAAAAACAAAAGAACAAAAAGATCAGTCTATAATAATACATTTATTCAGTTTTAAATCTTGCTCAACCAATTTATACTTCACATCCGTTTTAATCATTCCGTTGGTATACTTCACAGAAATCCTGTCATTTCTGCTTGCCACCTTTTCACTCTTTATAGGTGCTGTTTTCTCAACTTGTCGCTGACTATTTTCCTTGTATGCCAGTGTCGACTGTGTTTCTGCCTTTGATTCCTGATATTCTTTTGTTGTCTTAGCTTGTCTTGCTTCTTTCACTTCATTTTCATTATGGACGGGAATTTCAACCTTCATCAAAAGAGACATGGTATCTTCATTGGCCTTTCCAATAAATAACTTGAACATTTCAAATGCTTCAAATTTATAAATTAAAAGAGGATCCTTTTGCTCATAGACAGCGTTTTGTACAGACTGCTTGAGATCATCCATATCTCTCAAATGCTCCTTCCAAATTTGATCTATGATGGCCACTGTAACCATTTTTTCCATCTCAGTGATTACCATTGAACCATTTGAATTGACCGCTTGCTCAAGGTTAACGCTAACCCCTATTTGTTTTTTACCATCCGTAAATGGAATCAATACATTTTGAACGACCGCCCCTCGATTCTTTAATAGCTGCCTCAATAATGGTGACACCTTCTCCACAATTGATTTATTCTTTGCTAAATAGGCTGAATATGACTGATCATACAATTTTTCTGTTAATGCTGCCTCTGATATCTGCTGCAATTCGGTTTCGGTTAGCTGAAAATCAATCCCAAAATGACTGATCGCTGTCAGCCGAAGCTCTTCTAGACTGCTCGAACTTTTGGCCATAATTGCAGCATCCTCGCAAAGGTCGTATAGCATATTCATGATGTCAAACTGCAAGCGCTCTCCATATAATGCATTCTTTCGACGCTTATAGATGACCTCACGTTGTGAATTCATAACATCATCATACTCCAACAATCTTTTTCTAGTGGCAAAATTATTTTCCTCAACCTTCTTTTGTGCCCTTTCGATAGATTTAGTGATCATACTGTGCTGAATAACCTCTCCTTCTTTTAAGCCCAATCTGTCCATGATTTTTGCCATTCTATCTGAACCAAAAAGACGCATCAAATTATCCTCCAATGAAACAAAAAATTGCGACGACCCAACATCCCCTTGACGCCCTGATCTACCTCGAAGCTGGCGATCTACACGCCTAGATTCATGACGCTCCGTTCCGATTATCGCAAGGCCACCCGCCGCTTTAGATTCTGCTGTCAGTTTTATGTCCGTTCCACGTCCAGCCATATTCGTGGCAATGGTCACAGTACCCGGTTTGCCGGCTTCTGCTACAATATCAGCTTCTCTCGCATGTTGTTTCGCATTAAGCACCTGATGCTTAATGCTTTTTAACTTCAACATCCTACTTAATAATTCTGAAATTTCTACTGATGTAGTTCCAACTAAAACAGGTCTTCCAATACTTGTCAATACTACAATTTCTTCCACCACGGCGTTGAATTTTTCACGCATTGTCTTAAAAACCTTGTCCTCCATATCTTTTCGCACGACAGGCCTATTAGTAGGGCATACCACCACATCGAGCTTGTAAATATCCCAAAATTCTCCTGCCTCAGTTTCCGCCGTTCCCGTCATACCCGCTAATTTGTGGTACATCCTGAAATAATTCTGCAAGGTAACAGTGGCATAGGTTTGCGTAGCATCTTCCACTTTTACATTTTCCTTTGCCTCGATTGCCTGATGTAATCCGTCCGAATAGCGACGACCTTCCATGACGCGGCCAGTTTGCTCATCCACAATTTTTACTTTGGAATCCACTACAATGTATTCAGTGTCATTTTCATAAAGACAATATGCCCTCAGTAACTGATTGACTGAATGAATTCGTTGTGATTTTATATTATAGTCTTGTATGATTTTTTCCTTGGCCTTTAATTTGATACCATCATCTACCGTTAGATCTGCCTCCAATTTATTGATTTCATCCGCAATATCTGGCAATATGAAAAAGTTTGGATCTTCCCCATCACCAGTGATTAAATCAATGCCTTTTTCTGTGAGATTGATAGAATTATGTTTTTCATCAATAGTAAAAAATAAAGGTTCATCTGCCTCTGGCATCATTTTTTGATTGTCCTGCAAATAAAAATTTTCTGTTTTCTGAAGCACCTGACGAATGCCTGATTCACTTAAAAACTTGATTAAGGGTTTATATTTTGGAAGCCCCCTAAACGATCTAAATAAGGGTAATCCGGCTTCTTTTTCTTTATCTTCTTTCATCAACCGCTTGGCTTCGTTTAAATAATCGGAGGTTAACTTCCTTTGTGCATCCACCAACTTCTGAAGCCTCGGTTTAAGTTCATAAAACTCATGCTCATCTCCCTTGGGAATAGGTCCCGAAATAATGAGTGGTGTTCTGGCGTCATCAATTAAAACTGAATCCACCTCATCAACCATAGCAAAATGGGGTTTTCCTTGCACTAATTCATCAATCGACCGGGCCATGTTATCACGTAGATAATCAAAACCAAACTCATTATTGGTTCCGTATATAATGTCCTTTTGATAGGCTTCTCTGCGCTCTTTGGAATTGGGTTGATATTTATCAACACAGTCTACACGTAATCCATGGAATTCGAATAAGGGTGCATTCCATTCTGAATCCCGTTTGGCCAAATAATCATTAACGGTTACGATGTGAACGCCCCTTCCTGCCAAGGCATTAAGATAAGCAGGCAATGTAGCTACCAGTGTCTTACCTTCTCCCGTGGTCATTTCAGAAATCTTACCTTGATGCAATACCACTCCACCCACTAGTTGAACATCATAATGGACCATATTCCATACCACTTCAGTACCAGCTGCCAGCCATTTATTGTGCCAAATAGCCTTTTGGTCAACAATTTCAATATGAGACTTGACTTTTGAAAGTGCTTGATCATAATCAGATGCTGCTACGGTCAACTGGTGATTTTCAGATAGTCTTCGAGCCGTCTCTTTTACCACAGCGAATGCTTGAGGTAGTAGTTCATCCAAAATAATTTCTAACTCATCGTCTCTTTTGGATTCAAGAACATCGATGCTTTTAAAAATCGCTTCCTTTTGATTGATGTCTAATGCAGTATCATCTGTCGCTTCTTGGTGAAGCGTAGCCAACTCTGAATCAATATGTTGCAACCGATCAGCAACGACTGCCTTTAATTCGATTGTTCGATTGCGCAACGCATCATCACTGATGGTAGCCAACTTGGAAAACTCTTGATTAATTAACCCAACATAAGGTAAAAGAACCTTTAAATCTCGATCTGCCTTGGTGCCAAATACTTTCCCAATTCCTCTCGTTATCAAATCAAACATATCCGTGAATATAAATATTAAAAAACTGAGCCCAAAGTTACTGTTTTTCGGTCAGTCAACTATCAGTTTATAGATCAATACTGCCTTCAAAAACTTTAAGGGCTGGTCCAGCTAAATATATTTTATGAAAATTTTCGGAACCCAGTTTTTCAAAAGTGACAGTGAGTAACCCACCCCTGGTCATCACCTGTATCGGACTCTTCAATTCATAGGTAACCGCCGCCACCAAGGCACTCGCCGTAACACCAGTTCCGCAGGAAAGTGTTTCGGCCTCAACTCCTCTCTCATAAGTTCTTACTTTCAACAAATCTGCTTGAACTTCAACGAAATTGACGTTAGTCCCACCTGGAGCAAATTCGCTACTATTCCGGATGGAGCTACCCTTGAGAAATACATCGATGTTATCCACATTCTTCACAAACTCAACATAATGGGGAGAACCGTTATTCATAAAATAATGAGTGCCTCGAACGTCGATCTTATTGACATCCAATAAGCTGAAATAAATCATCCCATTTCGAATAAATGCATCATGTATTCCATCAAAAGTTTGAAAAATAGCACGGTCTTCAATGATGCTCAGATCTTTGGCAAACTGCACCGCACAACGACTCCCATTGCCGCAAAGGCTTTGGCTACCATCGGCATTATAATAAATCATGCTAAAATCGCCTTCTTTAAAATTTTCGAGCAAAATGACGCCATCAGCACCAACGCCAAATTTGCTCTTAGCAATAGCACTGATTAAGCTGATATCATTTTTTGGAAAAAAATCTTGCCTATTATCAATCAGCACAAAATCATTGCCCGTCCCTTGATATTTTGTAAATGGAATTTTCATCTCACCCTAAAATAAAAAAAGTCAACTTAAAAGCTGACTTTTTTAATGTTTTCACAAAAAATAATTTTTTAGATCTTATCTTTAATTCTAGCCGCCTTACCTTTCAAATCTCTCAAATAGTAAAGTTTAGCTCTTCTGACCTTACCCCTTCTCAAAACCTCGATCTTATCAATATTCGGTGTAAGTGAAGGAAATATTCTTTCGACTGCAATACCATTAGAAATTTTTCTAACCGTAAAGGTCTCTCCATTAGAATTTCGATTTCTAATCTGTAACACAACACCTTGAAATTGCTGAATACGCTCTTTATTTCCTTCCTTAATTTTATAGTGAACATTGATGGTGTCCCCAGAATTAAATGAAGTCGTATCTAACTTAGATAGGTTGTTTTGTTCTTCTACAAATTTTATTAAATCGCTCATAATCTTACTCTTTTTCTTGAGTTGTCCCTAAAAAGGAGTGCAAATATAAAAATAAATTACATCAAGTGTTGACGTTAATAGAAATTTAGTAAAAATATTTTCTACACTAACCAAACACCATTTAAGTCAATCCTTTGATAAGCCCAGATCGGACCTTATCAAAGGATAATCAATAAGTTATTTTTTATCGTCTACTTCTTCGTATTCAACATCACTCACATCTGTGTCTTTTTGATCAGATTCGGCATCAGCTCCACTCGCATTTGACCCACCGGCAGCGTCTGCGCTTTGTTGCGCAGCATAAATTTCCTGTGACGCTGCTTCCCATGCCTTATTCAGCACCTCTATACAACTGTCGATCGCAGCAATTTCACGCTTACCATGTGCTTCTTTCAATTTGATTAAGGCCTCCTCAATTGGTTTCTTATTAGCTTCTGATAATTTATCACCATATTCTTCCAACTGCTTGTCTGTTTGAAAAATAAGTGAATCTGCTGCATTTATCTTTTCAACTTTCTCCTTCTCAAGTTTATCAGACTCTGCATTTGCTTGGGCTTCTTGCCTCATTTTTTCAATATCCGCATCACTTAAACCTGAAGATGCCTCTATTCGGATCTTCTGCTCTTTTCCAGTGCCTTTATCTTTGGCAGAAACATTTAAAATTCCATTAGCATCTATGTCAAAGGTTACTTCGATCTGAGGAACACCCCGAGGAGACGGAGGAATACCATCTAGGTGAAATTTTCCAATGGTCCGATTGTCTTTTGCCATTGGCCGCTCCCCTTGCAATACATGAATTTCTACTGAAGGCTGACTGTCCGCTGCCGTTGAAAATACCTCTGACTTTTTACTAGGTATGGTCGTATTAGATTCGATTAATTTCGTCATGACACCACCCATTGTCTCGATACCTAACGAAAGTGGCGTCACATCTAATAACAGCACATCTTTAACTTCTCCCGTCAAGACACCTCCTTGAATTGCTGCGCCAATTGCCACGACTTCATCAGGATTAACCCCTTTGGATGGCTTTTTTCCAAAAAACTTCTCTACTTCCTCCTGAATTTTAGGAATTCTTGTGGATCCTCCAACCAAAATTACCTCATCAATATCACTGGTACTTAAATGTGCATCTGCCAACGCCTTCTTTACAGGCTCCATAGATCGCTTAATTAGACTCTCTGCTAATTGCTCAAACTTTGCGCGTGAAAGCGATCTTACCAAGTGCTTTGGAATGCCATCGACCGGCATTATGTAAGGTAAATTAATCTCTGTACTACTTGAGCTAGATAATTCAATCTTCGCTTTTTCTGATGCTTCTTTTAGACGTTGCAACGCCATTGGATCCTTCCTAAGATCTATATTTTCATCCTTAATGAATTCCTCCGCCAACCAATCAATAATAATGGCATCAAAATCATCACCCCCCAAATGAACATCCCCATTGGTCGACTTTACCTCAAATACGCCATCACCCAATTCTAAAATAGAAATATCAAAGGTTCCACCACCTAAATCGTATACGGCTATCTTCATTTCCGCATTCTTCTTGTCAAGTCCATAAGCCAATGCAGCCGCTGTCGGCTCATTGATAATACGCTTTACCTCCAAGCCAGCTATTTGTCCTGCTTCTTTAGTCGCCTGACGCTCGGCGTCATTAAAATAAGCAGGTACCGTGATTACTGCTTCTGTTACCTCTGTACCTAAAAAATCTTCTGCGGTTGACTTCATTTTCTGAAGGATCATAGCAGATAGCTCTTGTGGGGTGTAGTTTCTATCTCCGATTTTCACCCTCACCACATCATTGCTGCCTGATTCTAATTGATAAGAAATGTGTCTCATTTCGTTTTTTACATCCGAAAATTTCTTACCCATGAACCTTTTAACAGAACTTATAGTGTGCTGCGGATTCGTTATCGCTTGTCTTTTAGCAGGATCCCCTACTTTACGTTCACCATTTCCCCCGTCGAGAAAAGCAACAATTGATGGCGTCGTTCTTCTTCCCTCACTATTTTGTATTACGACAGGCTCGTTTCCTTCCATCACAGCCACACAAGAGTTGGTGGTCCCTAGGTCAATGCCAATGATTTTACCCATTTTTTTTTTATTAGAATTTAAATGTTTTGTTCCTTACCCTTCTTTAACAAGGCTTGTGCCAAACGGCAATTACTGACACAATGTCAGCGGATACGCTTAAGATTGATTTCGATCAACTCACTTAATTTGATAAAGTCAAGTTTCAAACTTAAATACTGTCAGATAATGGGCTCTTTTAATGACATAATCATCGCCACACTAATTTGAATGTCTATTAAACGATTTATGGTTAATTTTGCGGTTCAATTCAATAGTATGGCTTTAGCGGAGGAAATAAAAAAAAGAAAAACGTTTGGCATCATTGCCCACCCGGATGCCGGCAAAACTACACTGACAGAAAAACTCTTGCTATTTGGAGGGGCCATTCAGACGGCAGGGGCCGTTAAATCAAACAAAATTAATATGGCCACCCGATCTGATTGGATGGAAATCGAAAAGCAACGAGGCATCTCTGTAGCCACTTCTGTGATGGGATTCGATTATAAGAATTTGAAAATAAACATTCTTGACACCCCCGGTCACGAGGACTTTGCTGAGGATACTTATCGCACACTTACCGCAGTTGACAGCGTCATCATGGTAATCGATTGTGTCAAAGGTGTAGAGAAGCAAACTGAAAAACTAATGGAGGTTTGTCGGATGAGAAACACTCCCGTACTGTGCTTTATCAATAAACTTGACCGTGAAGGCAGGGATCCCTTTGAACTTCTTGATGAAATTGAGGAAAAACTAAAAATAAGGGTCCAGCCACTCACATGGCCGATCGGCATGGGCAAAACACTGAGAGGCGTTTATAATTTGTATGAAAAAAACATCAACCTTTTCGAGCCTAGCAAAAACAAAAGAATTGATGAAGTAGTCCAAATCCAAGGTGTTCATGATCCTGCACTTGAACAATACCTTCCCAAGTCTGCCTTAAATCAACTTAAAGAAGATATTGAACTCATTGATGGCGTTTATGATCCCTTCGATGAACAAGCCTATCTAAATGGGTCATTAGCCCCTGTGTTTTTCGGTAGCGCCGTTTCAAACTTTGGTATAAGAGAACTATTGGATTGCTTTACGCAGATCGCTCCAAACCCTAAGCCTCGTGAAACAGAACTAAGAATGGTACCACCCATGGATCCCCAATTTTCAGGATTTATTTTCAAAATTCACGCCAACATGGATCCAAGGCATAGAAATCGTATCGCTTTTATCCGGATATGTTCAGGACAATTTAAGCGAGGTGCTACCTACTATCACGTAAGACATGATAAAAAATACCGGTTTTCAAATGCTACTGCCTTCATGGCACAACAAAAAGAAACCATTGATGATGCTTTTCCAGGAGACATCATTGGACTATATGATACTGGTAATCTAAAAATCGGTGATACCCTAAATGAAGGTGAGAAAGGGTTATTCAAAGGGATACCAAATTTTTCACCAGAATTATTCAAAGAAGTAATCAATCTAGACGCGATGAAATCCAAACAGCTAGAAAAAGGGTTGATGCAATTAATGGATGAAGGCGTTGCCCAACTTTTTACCTATGAAATGGGTGCTCGTAAAGTGGTGGGTACCGTTGGTGCCCTACAGTTTGAGGTTCTCCAACATCGATTGCTTCATGAATACAATGCAAAAGTGAATTTTTCTCCCATCAATATTTTCAAGGCTTGTTGGATCAATGCGACTGATAAGTCAAAATTATCTGCTTTCGTAAAAGATAAATACCGACACATCGCCCGGGATAAGGAAGGAAAACTTGTGTTTATGGCGGAGTCAAGATCATGGATGCAAATGGTCAAGGATAATTTTCCTGACATTCAGTTTCATTCTATCAGCGAATTTTAAAGGTATGATATTAGTCCCCAAAGTTATATACCAGGATAATCACTTGCTCATAATTGATAAACCAGCGGGCTGGTTGGTGCAAGGGGACAAAACGGGAGACCACACCTTGTTGGACTGGGGTAAAGAATATATTAAAACCAAATATAATAAACCAGGGGAGGTGTTTTTGAATCCTGCTCATCGCATTGATCGGCCGGTAAGTGGCGTGGTTGTTTTCGCTAGAACTTCAAAAGCACTGACAAGATTAAATGCCCTTTTTAGAGATGACCTTGTTACTAAAACTTATCTAGCAGTAGTAAAAGGAAGACCCAATCCATTAGAGGCGTCATTGATGCACTGGCTGGTAAAAGATGAAGTCAAAAATATTTCTAAAGCTTACAATAAAGACAAAGGTAGCGGAAAGCTTTCAAAGTTGAGCTATCGAACGGTTATGTATGATGATGGTCATTCTTTACTGCAGGTCAAGCCTCTCACTGGGAGGCCTCATCAAATTCGCGTGCAACTAGCCAAGATATCTTGCCCACTACAAGGAGATTTAAAGTACGGTTATATTCAGCCAAATCCAGACAAGAGCATCTCCTTGCATGCCTTGCAAATCGAATTTGAGCATCCCGTGAAAAAGGAAAAAATCAAGATTCGTTCAATACCAAAAGGTGGCTGTTGGAAACCCTATTTAACTACAATAAATGAATTGGATTGAAAAACTAAAAAATAAATGGAACATCAAAAGTTCTCTTCAGTTTGTGATCATCTTGGTGGTATTTGCCTTGACTGGCACTACGGTAGTTCTTATAAAGCGCCCTATTGTGGCCTTTTTTGCTGAAAACGGAACACGTACCACCACCTTCAATGTGATCTATTTTATTTGTATCCTACCCCTATACAATCTCATATTGCTCTTTTATGGATCATTATTGGGTCAATTTGATTTTTTTTGGGCCTATGAAAAGAAAATGATTCGGCGATTCAAAATCAAAAAGCGTGACAAAAACATTAAATAATCAATTCCCTTGTCTAGATTTTTATTTTGAAATAGATCCTACACGTTCATTAATGAATTTATTCAGCTGATTCTAATGAAAAAGATAATCCTCCAATATCTTCTCCTCTGGAGTCTATTTATACTTATTTTCATTCTTTACAGAACTCTTTTTATTACCTATAATTGGAGCATTTATCAAGAAACGCCCTTTCGATCCCTCCTACTCAGCTACGTATATGGATTAAAACTTGACCTTTCTTTTATAGGTTATTTAATGGTAATTCCGAGCGTCTTCATGGGCATGGCTTCCTTTATTAAGCCCAAATTAACACGCTACTTTATTTTTAGCTATTTAAGTCTGATACTTTGTATCATCTCGCTCATCGAACTGATAGATATGGAAGTATATACTCACTGGGGCGAAAAATTTGATGTAATGCACCTTATATACCTCCGCAAGCCAACCCAGATAACCAACTCAATAAATCTGGCCACCCTATGGATGCCACTGTTGCTCTTTATAATCCTCATATATTGTAATATTAAATGCAGCCGATGGTTTTCAGAAAAAATTGTCATCCCCTCCACTAAACGTATTCGCTGGAAGTCTCCCATTGCCTTCTTTTTCCTTATTGCACTCTCACTTCTTCCTATTAGAGGAGGATTTAGTCTTGTGCCCTTAAGTCTTGGTATTCCCATTAATGTAGGCGCGGTATATTTTGATTCTCAAAACCTATCGGTCAATCATGCTGCCATAAATACGCTTTGGAACTTCGGATTCTCAATCAAAAAAATATTAAAAATGGAGACTCAATACCACCTCATGCCTGAACAACAAGCCAATTCATTATTCCAGGAGCTGAATGGTGCCTATTCTGTAGAACCTACTAGGTCCCTAGTCCTTCCGTCAAAACCAAATGTGTTATTAATCATACTTGAAGGTTTCAGCGCAAATGGCATCGAAGTTCTTGGTGGTAAGACCGGGGTAACGCCTCAATTCAATAGGTTAAGTCATGAAGGTGTTTTATTCACAAATTATTATGCTTCCGGCCATCGATCTAATAGGGGTATTGGGAGTATTTTCAGTAGTTATCCTGGTCTTCCCTATGATGCGATTATAGAAAATACGCTTAAAACGCAACGCTTACCACACTTGATGCGTACCTTTAAGAATCAGTCATATAACACTGCATTTTACTATGGTGGTGAGATTAATTTCGCAAACCTTAGGGCCTATTTTAGTCAAGGAAAAGCAGATCTCATTAAGAGCAAATCAGATTTCCCTTTTTCAACATCCAATAGCAAATGGGGTGTTCATGACGGAATCATGTTTGATACGTTGTTTAACGACTTGCAGAAGACCAAAAACCCATTTTTTTATTCATTATTTACCTTGAGTAGTCATGAACCATTTGATATTCCAATCCCAAAGAAATTTGGAGATCAAACCATCTCAGCTAATTTTCAAAGTTCCATGTATTATACCGATCAATGCTTAGGCAACTTTATTGAAAAAGCTAAAAAAACTAGTTGGTGGAACAATACACTTATTGTAATACTCGCAGACCACGGAAATACCCATATTGGAAATACCACCAATGGACAAAAGGAAACTTTTCATATCCCAATGCTTTGGCTTGGCGGAGCATTGAACGTTTCAGATACTGTGGTATCAACTTTGAGTTGTCAATTGGATTTAGCGCCAACATTGCTGCAACAGCTTCGAATTGATCATACGGATTATTTCTATGGCCGTAATATCTTTTCGCCTAATTACAAACCGAGAGCATACTATAGCTATGGCGACGGTTTTGGCGTTATTACAGATTCTATGACACAAATTTATAATGCTGAAATTAACACCTCAACTTTTGATGGGTCATTCGAACCTTCAAAAGATTATGGAAAGGCTGTCTATCAATTTATCTCTAACGACTTTTTAAATAGATAATCTGCGATGTTTCAGCACATCAGTCAACAAAAAAGCCACTAAAAAAGTGGCCTTCTGATCGCATTTTTTTTGTAACTATTCTTTGATGACTTTCTCAGCAAGTACCGTCACTTTGTTATTCAAAACTTCCACAACACCACCATCTACCTGAATTTGAATCTCTTCAGACTTATTGTTGTTGATCACCTTGACAAATTTGATCTCACCCTTCCCTAAGGTTGAGACTAACGCCGCATGATTATTTAAAATCTGAAAAGATCCATGTGATCCAGGAAAAATCGCACTACTCACTTCTCCCTCAAAAATTTTTTCGTCCGGGGTGACAATTTCAATCAACATAATTAAGCTACTTCAGCTAATAATTTCTCTCCTTTTTCTACCGCCTGCTCAATAGTTCCAACCAAATTGAATGACGCTTCCGGCAAACGATCATGTTTTCCATCCATGATCTCATTAAATCCCTTTATCGTATCGTTAATATCAACAAGTTGTCCTGGCAAACCTGTAAAAGCTTCCGCTACATGGAATGGCTGGGACAAAAAGCGCTGAACGCGTCTAGCTCGATGCACAATTTGCTTGTCCTCGTCACTTAATTCGTCCATTCCTAAAATAGCGATAATATCTTGGAGTTCTTTGTATCGTTGTAGGAGTTCTTTAACTCTTTGCGCACAATCATAATGCTCATCACCTAAAATCTCAGCACTCAAAATTCTGGAAGTAGAATCCAACGGATCAACCGCAGGGTAGATGCCTAATTCTGAAATTTTTCTTGAGAGTACTGTAGTTGCATCCAAATGCGAGAAAGTAGTCGCAGGAGCCGGATCTGTTAAGTCATCAGCAGGCACATAAACCGCTTGAACCGATGTAATTGAACCATTTTTGGTAGAGGTAATTCTTTCCTGCATTACACCCATTTCAGTAGCCAGTGTTGGCTGATAGCCAACAGCAGATGGCATCCTCCCCAAAAGAGCGGATACTTCAGAGCCAGCTTGTGTAAACCTGAAAATATTATCTACAAAAAATAAAATGTCTCTTCCTTTGCCTGTACCATCGCCATCTCTAAAATACTCAGCAACGGTAAGTCCTGATAATGCCACACGCGCCCTTGCACCGGGAGGCTCATTCATTTGACCAAATACAAACGTCGCTTTTGACTCTTTTAAATCTTCCTTGGTTACTTTAGAAAGATCCCAACCACCTTCATCCATTGATTTCTTAAATCCCTCTCCATAGCTAACAATCCCGGCTTCAATCATTTCTCGTAACAAGTCATTACCCTCTCTGGTACGTTCTCCAACACCTGCAAATACCGACAAACCTGAATATGCCTTTGCAATATTGTTGATCAATTCCTGAATAAGTACAGTCTTTCCTACTCCTGCGCCACCAAATAAACCTATTTTACCCCCTTTGGCATAGGGCTCAATCAAATCGATCACCTTGATTCCTGTAAATAAGACCTCAGATGAGGTAGACAAATCCGCAAATGCAGGTGCCGGTCTGTGAATAGGTAATCCTTGCTTGTTGTCAGGTTGAGGCAATCCATCTATCGCCTGGCCAACAACGTTAAAAAGTCGTCCCTTAATATCATCTCCTATCGGCATTTGGATAGGGGCGCCTGTATCGGTTACCTCTTGACCGCGCTTCATGCCATCAGTAGCGTCCATGCCTATGGTTCGCACTGTATTTTCTCCAAGATGTTGCTGCACCTCCAAAACGACCAATGTTCCGTCACCACGCTTTATGGTAAGTGCATCTAATATTTTTGGAAGTTTTCCACCCTCAAAACGAACATCAACTACTGGGCCAATGATTTGGGTGATTTTTCCTTGATTTGCCATTGTACTTAAGATGAAATGATTTTTTTAATTTGACTGCAAAATTAGATTAAAATTTATAGTTGACAAAGCAGATTGATTAAAGTTGATCAGTATTATTCAAAATAAGCATTTCAACGTCAGATATAACTTATTTTGGTGCACTAAAAATTCAAATTCGTTTTTGGTTTATTGTTTCTCAAAGAATTGTTATATTGTTAATACAAAAAGTCTTTTAAAGAACCCTCAATGAAATCATCCAGAAGAATTTTTATAAAACAAAACGCCCTCGGTTTTTTAAGCCTCCAAATGCCTTTTTTTCGGTTGCAAAAAGTCTAACAAAGCAGTCGGATATAAAACTCTCATTGGCCCAATGGTCTTTACATCGTGCATTTGAAACAGGTAGGTTAGATCCTATCGATTTTGCGGCTATCGCTAAAAAAGAGTATCAAATCGAGGCTGTAGAATATGTCAATAGCTTTTATAAAGATAAAGGCTCAAATGAATCCTTTTGGCAAATGATGAAAATGCGTTCCGATGAGATAGGGGTCAAGAATTTACTCATTATGGTTGATGATGAAGGTGACTTGGGCGATGCTGATGACCAAAATCGTCAAACTGCAGTAGCGAATCATTATAAATGGATCCATGCTGCAAAAACCATGGAATGCCATTCAATAAGAGTCAACGCATTTGGCGCAGATAATTCAACTATTTTTAAAAATGCATTGACTGATGGGCTTACAAAACTCTCGACCTATGCTGCACAAGAAAACATAAACATCCTGATTGAAAATCATGGATTATTTAGTTCCAATGCGCCTTTGATTGTGGAAATAATTAAAGCCATCAATCTCCCTAACCTTGGGACACTTCCAGACTTTGGGAACTGGTGCTTAAGTGCGAAATGGGGAAGCACACAAGATGGCTCTTGCCTAGAGAGCTACGACCTATACAAAGGTGTTGAGGAATTTTTGCCCTATGCCAAAGGCGTCAGTGCAAAGTCATATAACTTTGATAAAAATGGTTTACACAGAAATTTTGACTTTCAAAAAATGTTGACCTTAG
This sequence comes from Flammeovirgaceae bacterium, assembly GCA_013204595.1. Classification (GTDB taxonomy): domain Bacteria; phylum Bacteroidota; class Bacteroidia; order Cytophagales; family Cyclobacteriaceae; genus UBA4465. The sequence goes on along the minus strand of JABMNK010000031.1, from coordinate 51,360 downwards.
TGAAAAATGCACATTACGACGGCCATATTGGTATTGAATATGAGGGGACAGTGCTCGGGGAGCCAGAAGGCATTCGGGCCACCAAGGCACATCTAGAACAGGTTTGGAGCCACCTATAGCCACCTGATTTATTCCTCAACTTTCTTCATCAAAATACAATTTGTAAAAATTTTTACCTCTTACTTCATCGTAGCCCCGCTCAATCTCTTGTCGTTGGCCGTGTACATAAACATGAAAGTTTCGATCTAATTTGATTACTGATCGAATGTATTTTTTTGCCGCCTTGAAGGCGGGTTTTGAAATAGCAAATTGATCGCTAATTTCTGCCATGCCATGCTTTTTTTCGAAGTCCTCTTTGTAAACCTGGAAGGCTTGTTTAATCTCACTTGAGGCCAAAACTTCATCCTCAAATTCAGCTTGATTATATTCGTTATTATTTCCAAAATAGTCAACAGTGCGGTTTAGTAAATCCATCTGATCAATTTTCCCTAACGCTGTCGGCCCTTTTAAAGCAAAATCTTTGTACAAATCAAGGGTGTTTTTTGTCTGATAAAATTCATTCTCAAGTGGCCTGATATCTAAAAATTCATTTTTCCAATATTTTATATCAGGATGATTTTGAAAAACCTTTAGCACCATCTCTTCCTGGTCACTAGGAAGTAAGATCAACGCGCCTTTATTGAAGTCTCGTTTACCAACCCCCTCATTTAAGGTCATTTTCATTCCTCTTAAGCTCACATCACTTTCAATAAAAGGTTGTTTTCTATCTATTTTGAAAATCCCCAATGCCTTACATTCAATCCCATCCAATACGACTTGGTCGAAATCCACGACATAAACCTGTCCTTCACTGATGTTTTTCTCCGAACTTGATAACACTTTCATTATGGCTTCAGATAGCTCTTGGAGGTTTTTTTGACCTTCAAAATATGCTTTCATAAGCATTCTCACAGGATTGAGAGCAAGAGAAACTTGATGATTAAAAATGAATTCCCCGGGAGCCTCGATAATTCTTGAAAGCAAGACATGAGCTAACGGAACGGAAATCAGCGAATCACATTCGAGGTAATCAGGAGAAATAATTGACTCTTTGGCATGAAAATGCACTATTAATTTTCTCGCTTTTGCCTCATTGATCACTATCATATCGCTATATCCAAAAGTATACGAAAGGTGGTGCCCTTATCTAAGGCCGATTTTTTAATAATGATTTTGCCCCTATGATAATTTTCAATAATACGCTTACTCAAGGTCAATCCAAGACCCCAGCCTCTAGCTTTGGTAGTATAACCAGGGCTAAAGATTTGACGAGTCGTTTTTGGCGTCATTCCCTTTCCATCATCTTCAATGTCCAAAGTCAATTTATCTACTCCTGTTTTACTCATATAAATAGAAATCTGGCCCGCTCCAGACATTGCATCTACTGCATTCTTCACTAAATTCTCAATTACCCACGAAAATAACTCGGCATTCATTTTGGAACAAGTCTCCTTTACATCACTTGCGTAAATAGTAAAGATGACTTTTTTGCTAACCCTAGACTTGAGATATTCGATAGTAGTCACAACTTGATCGTAAACATTTAAAACGTGCATTTTGGGCATGCTACCAATACTACTAAACCTCTGGGTAATGATCTCCAGTCGTTGCACATCCTTATCTAGCTCTTCGATATAAGGGTCTTCGGCATATTTATCCTTAAAATGCAACACCCATGCCATCAGAGAGGACAAAGGAGTACCTAACTGATGCGCTGTCTCTTTTGCCAAACCTACCCAGACCCTATTTTGCTCTGACAATCTCGAAAAATCGAACACAATGAACACAACCATCACAAAAACCAAAATAATCGAAAGCTGGACATAAGGGTAATAACGCAAGCGACCCAAGAGCAGGGAATCTTCAAAATAAATCATGGTTTGACCGTACTGATTGCCTCTGGCATCAACTAAATTCACAAGGATGGGCGCTTTGATTAAGCCCATTTCACTGATTTTTTGTAGTAAATAATATTCCCGCTCCTCTGGATCCGTCAAGACGTCTGCCTTAGGTAAGTTTTTATAAAAAACAGGACTACCATTCTCATTCGTCAAAATAACTGGAATGGTCGTATTGGCTTGGATAATTTCTTCTAATGCAAAAAGAGCATTTTGATTAGTCTCATGCTCATTCGCTATAAACTCAAGTGTTTTGGCGTATAAATTCACTTGCCAATCCTCCCTTTTCTTAATTTCTTTAACCAGCTTATTGGTGTAAAGTACAGATCCAATGCCTATGCCCAAGGAAAGACCGAGAACGATCCATTTCTGAATGGTTCCGGTGGCGTATACGTCTATTGCATTAAGTATTCTAAAGCGACTCATCGAATAATTGTGTGGCCTAAGATAATAAAAAAATAGCCCTGAGTAATGATGAAAAAAGACATCATTCACCAGTCCCTAATAGGATGACTTTAAGCTATGATTAAATAGTTTGCTGAATGTTGACACGTGGCCTTAAAATTACGAGCAAATACATCCAATGCTATTGACTCCCCTAAAGGTTTTTATTACTACGATAGCCGTTAAATAATTTTTGGTTAGTGATCCAGTAGCCCTGGTTAATTTTAACTGTACCCATCTAAAAATAGATGACCTTCAAGCTGCTACTCAGCAAAGAAACAGAGGTCATACAACATAAAAAAAAGATCGAAATCATATCCATTTATTCAATATCTCATAAATATTAAACGGAATAGTCACAACCATTATTAGGCGTGAAGGTCTTTCTTAAATTTAGTTAAATGGCTTGAAAAGGGATCATCTAACCTATATCTTTACGGAAATATAAGATTGATAACTATTGAATGAAATACTAAGTATCAATAACGTATCGAAACGATACGGGCACGTAAAAGCATTAAATAATGTATCTCTTCAAATTAACAAAGGTGAGATTTACGGTATTCTTGGGCCAAATGGTAGTGGGAAAACAACCACTTTAGGCATTATATTAGGCGCTTTAAATCCTGATATGGGTTCTTATTCTTGGAACGGAAATAGGCCTACTAAATTTGACAGGAAAAAAATCGGGTCGCTTTTAGAAACACCAAATTTTTACCCCTACTTATCGGCTAGACAAAACTTATCGATTGCTTGTAAAATAAAGGGGGTCTCAGAAAATGAAGTTGATCGGGTGTTAACTAAACTAGACTTGCTATATAGGGCTGATTCTAAGTTCAAAACGTTTTCTTTGGGAATGAAACAGCGTCTGGCCATTGCTTCTGCGCTGCTCGGAAATCCCGAAACCTTAGTTTTAGATGAACCATCCAATGGTTTAGATCCACAAGGAATAGCTGACATTAGAAATGTTATTCTAGATTTAGCCAACCAAGGTAAAACCATTATTATGGCGAGTCATATTTTAGATGAAGTTGAAAAAATCTGCACCCACGTAGCCATATTAAAACTAGGGAACTTGTTAACATATGGACCCATTGAATCCGTCCTGAATAACCAAGCAAAAGTTGTTGTATCGTCAGAAAATATAGTACTTCTAGAACGGGTTTTGGCACAAATAGATGGCGTGAGTCATGTTCGGAAAAATGGAGATAAACTATCATTAATTCTAGCAACCGGGAAAGACGGGGCATATCTTAATAAAGCGTTATTTGAAGAAGGTATTGTGGTTTCTGAAATTAGTATTCAGAAATCTGATTTAGAAAGTAACTTTTTAGAATTAATAAAATAAATGTTAAAACTCCTCAAAATAGAGTACAAAAAAATAATTCCTTATTCCACCTTCTGGGTAATTTTTGGATTGTTTTTCTTTTTTACTCCGTTTTTCTTTTATGGATTAGGGCAAATTAAATTAGATTCTTTCCCTATAGATTTTACTGCCATTTATCATTTCCCAGAGGTATGGAATAACATTACCTATATCGCCAGTTGGTTTAACTTGTTAATAGGGATGTTGTTGGTTATTTTGGTCTGCAATGAATTTTCTTTTAAAACGTTTAGACAACACGTAATTGATGGTCAAAGTAAATCAGATTTTATTCTATCCAAAATTCTTTTAAGTAGTTCCTTTTCGTTTTTAACAACATTTTATTTATTCTTAATTGTCGGAATCCTTGGGTTTGTGTCAGGAAGCGATGGCTCATTCTTAACGGATATTAAATACTTGCTTATATACTTTGTTCAATCCTTAGGCTACATGTCGCTTGGATTAATAATAGCTATAGTCATTCGTTCTTCTGCTCTAGCCATAATCATGTTTACCTTTTCTATATTTTTCGAGTCCGTTTTAAGCTATTTAGTGCCTGACGCCATCGCTCAATTTTTACCTTTGGAAATTATTTCTAACCTGACCCCTGTTCCTACTCCTAAGGGTATTCAAGTTGCCGTTCTTGTAGACGCCATTCCATTAAATACAAGCTTGATGATTGCGGGAATTTATATACTTGCCTTTTGGGGAATTTCTTTTCTGACCCTTTCCTATAAAGATGTCAAGTAACTACTTAAAAGTATTCAATACGAAAAGCTGGAAGACTAAAATTCGGAACCCATAATACTGGCCTAAAGAAAATATACGGATTTAGCAATAATCTCGCTTTGGGCTAATTTTCATATTATGAACACTGTATCAATAAAAAAACAGCATTCTGCTTATCGCATCCGGATATACGAGCTATGACCTTCGAGATGCAGCCGTTCACTTACTCGCCACCTATCTGAATAAAAGAGAATTTTTAAAATATATATATTCTACATTTCATCACTGGTCATAAACCATTTGGCTAAAATTTTCCAGTTCACCTTGGTTCCGTGCATTAAAATTCCGATCCGATAAATGCGCCCCGCTATCCACAAAGTAAAAAGGAAGCCTAAGATCAACATGGACATAGACAAAATCAACTCCCATGGCGCCACTCCAAAAGGAATTCTCATCATCATAATGATGGGTGAGGTAAAGGGAATTATAGACATCCAAAATGCGATCGATCCATGAGGATCTTCCAATACGATACTCAATGAAATTATAGAAACGATGAGTGGCGCCGTCACGGGAAATATAAATTGTTGTGCGTCGGCATCGCTATCTGAGGCAGATCCAATGGCCGCAAACAGTGCCCCATACAACAAATACCCCCCAATGAAATAAAACAAAAATGCCCCTATAACCAATGGGAAATTCACTGCTCCTAATGCAGAAAATGCATTTTCAATTAGGGTAGGTTCCATTTGAATAATATTGTCTCCTGCAGCCACTTGCGCCATTTCTGCGCCATCCGACACCATTACCGCTGAAACGCCCATAGTTACCGCACCTGTCAGTAAAATCCAAAGTACAAATTGAGTAAGTCCTACCATAGCGATACCGATAACTTTACCCATCATCAACTCAAACGGCTTCACTGATGACAATATGACCTCCACAATTCGACTGTTCTTTTCTTCAATGACGCCCCTCATACACATGGCTCCATAAATAAAAACAAACATATAAATCAAAAAAGAAGCGATATATCCAATAACCGTGGCCGCTCCGGAGCTACTTTCTTGCTCTGCCCCGGTTTCACTTAAGTTAATCGTGCTAACCTCTATATTGACCTTAAATGAATCGATAATCGCTTTGTCCAATCCGGATGCCTCTAAGCGTATCTCTTCAATATAGTTGTCAATCTTTCGCTCAATATCGCTTATGGTTGATAAACTCTGGTTAGATGTGGCATAAAGGATAAATCCTTTCGGATCTTCCACATTAAAAGCAGGAATATAGATCAATCCATCAGCATCATTTTCTCTAAGGTCCCTTTTCGCCTCTTCTAAGCTCATGATGACATAGCGGTACTCAATGTCTTCATCTGAAACAAAAAGTGTCTCCATTTGCTCACTCTCATCGATCACCACAAAGGATTTGGATCCTTGACTATTCATAGCAAAATAGGCTGGCAAGAACAAAACAGCACCCATGATAATAGGGCCCAATAAACTCGCGATAATAAAAGACTTCTTCCTGACCCTGGTCAAAAATTCTCGTGCGATGATAATATTGATTTTATTCATGATTCAGTCGTGACTTTAGATATGAATATCTCATTAATGGTAGGGATTTTCTCAGCAAAAGAATACAATTCGACTTCTTTGATTAACAATTGAATCAAGTCATTGGGCTTAGCCTCCTCATTGAATTTCAAAACTGCCTGCTGCAAACCCTCTTCATTTGTGGTAAGTTGCTGTACTGAAAAAGCTTCTTTTGCCTCCAAAGTCCCTTTAAAAGTAATTTGATACAACCCTTTTTTATGCTGCTCTTTGATCTTCCTTTTGGGGCCATCCAATATTTTTTGAGATTGATTAAATAGGGCAATATGATCACATAATTCTTCCACAGACTCCATTCGATGGGTTGAAAATATAATGGTCGCACCCCGATCTCTTAACTCTAAAATCTCATTCTTAATCAGGTCTGCATTGATCGGATCAAACCCGGAAAAAGGTTCATCCAAGATCAATAAAGTCGGCTCATGGACCACCGTAGCAATAAACTGCACTTTTTGTGCCATTCCCTTGGACAAATCTTCTACATTTTTATTCCACCAATCTTGAAGTGCTAATTTTTCTAACCACTGCTTGATCCGCTTTACCGCCTCCACACGGGGAAGTCCCTTCAATTGAGCCAAATAAACTAATTGCTCTCCTACCTTCATTTTTTTATACAACCCCCGCTCCTCAGGCAAATAGCCTATTTTCCTGACCAGCTCATGATCCATCTCTTGACCTCTTAAAAATACCCTACCTGAATCCTGCTGAATGATCCGGTTGATGATTCGAATTAAAGTCGTTTTTCCCGAGCCATTTGGGCCCAATAATCCAAAAATACTTTGTTCAGGTATGATTAGATTGATTGCCGATAATGCTTGATGGGCACTATAAGCCTTACTGATATTTTCAATGTTAAGTAAATCCAAGATTATCTGATTTAATATTTCTAGACTATCACATGAGTCCGATAATTGGACTATTTCCGAATGTTAAATTCTGTTTTACGTAAATTTCGGTCCTGCACACCGTATGTTAAAGTTACATTCAAAGTTAATCGATTTTAAGTGGGTCGGATAAAACATAGCTTATTTTAGCTGAATACTGATTATTTACGAATAACTCTGAATTTTTGTTTCGAAAGATACTTTTCGTAGACATGAAAATTATCCTTTAACTTTGGCAAGCTATTTTCAAGATAAAATTCTTTTTTTAATTACACACAAAATAAAACGATCATTATAAATGAAAAAAAATGCTACGCGCCTATTCACTGCTTATGCGGCGTTTCTTTTTATCATTACATTTTTGATTTTTTTTCCTGTGTTTTTCATCTGTGCTCAAAACGAGAAATGGCATGGAACCGCGCTAAAAACCAATTACCTATGGGCTCGAATCTATTTTCCACTGATTTTTTTAAGGGTATCTATGGACCTTCGCTTTGAATTAAAAAAAAATCAACAGTACATCTTGTGCGCCAATCATTTTTCATATTTGGATATCCCAGCTATTGCCCGTATTCCCATATACAGTAAATTCATAGGGAAAAATTCAATTGCTTCTGTGCCGCTATTTGGCTATATGTTCAGGAAGATTCATATCACTGTTAATAGATCAAGTATGAAAAGTAGGGCCGAAAGCTTACAAAAAGCTTTATCAGTCATTGATTCTGGCTTCAGTCTTTGCTTTTTTCCTGAAGGAGGTATTAAGACCAAAAGCCTACCGCTCATGACGCCCTTTCTTGATGGCGCTTTTCGGGCTTCCGTCGATAAGCAGATTCCTATCATACCAGTGAGCTTTCTTGACAATCACAAAATCATCCCTGATGAGGTTGAGTTTAATATTATTCCAGGAAAGATGAGGATCGTGCTACACGCACCTATCATGCCAGCATCACAAAATGAAGACGAAATTCTGAAAATGAAAAACAAAGTATTTGAGGTTATTCAATCAGAGTTAAATGCCACGAAAGATTTTACTTAACTTTGAGCAGACTATGAAGATTGATAAAGCAACCATTCAAAAACTTGCCCACTTGTCAAGAATTGAGGTGGACCAAAGCAAAGAAACAGCACTTATCGCCGACATGGAACGTATCATCACTTGGGTGAAAAAACTGGAGGAATTAGATACGACGGGCATAGCGCCTTTGACACATATGTCTTTTGAAGAAAATATTTTTAGAGTCGATAAGGCCGAGAATGAACTTTCAAATGACGACCTACTAAAAAACGCACCGGATCACGGCGCCGGATTCTTCAAAGTTCCCAAAGTTATCGATTAAAATATGTCCTTGACTCCCTATGATAATAGCATCGCCAAGATATTAATTGGGGTATTTCTACTCCTGTTGATTACGCTGGGTTGTTTTCAGTATTTTGGCGCCCATCTTTATCTAAATTGGGAACTAACCAGTTCACTCCACAAAGAGATGACCGAATTGCTAACGTTTGATAAAGGTCCATTTAACTTTACTATTTCAGCGCCCGTCAACTTTATCACCGAAGTATTTTTGGGTAGTAGCGTGACGCAAACTAGACCCATTGGAGTCCTTTTAATGCTTTTGATATGGATAGGTAGTTGTGGGCTGTTGGCCTTCAGTACGCATTTAAAAAGCTTTTGGTTCTTTATCTTCTCGGGGATAGTCATTCTTTTTCTCAATTATATGGATCTTGATTCCTTGGGCATTTTCGGATCTAAGGAGGGTGCCAAATGGGTGACCATTGGGTGGGTATTGTTGGTGCTCGGGCCGACTTATTATTTCCATTCGTTCAATAACAAACCCTCTTTTTTAATAAAATGGGGGATAATCTCAATTATTACAGGGCTTTTTCTTGCGATTTGCAACCTACAAAATCCATTGCTGCTACAATGGTCTATTGCGAGGACTCATCTAGGAATAGCCGCACTAACGTTTTTTTTCGTCCTATTTATTTCTGAAGAACTCCTCTTTGGATTGCTTTACGTGCTCACCAAAACACGAGGATCCGCAAATAATGAAAAGCATCTGATCGTTTTTGGAGGGGTTTATCTAGGTGCGCTGGGATTGTTTTGGTCAAGAAAGGCAGGACTCATTGATTTTGAATTTGATATTATCAATCCGTATTACTTGATGTATGCCTCCGCACTAGTTGCTCTTTATACCATCCAATTCAAGCAGTTTATGTTCAATCAGTTTTTGAATAAGGATTTTGAGATTACTTGGTTTTTTTTATTAATTGGCAGCATCGCTTTGGTCCATCTCAATTTGGGTGCGGCGTATGGCAATGATGCCCATTATGATGCCATGAACTATTTTATCATCTATGCCCATTTGGGATTTGGGGGCATCTTTTTTATTTATTTAATTGTCAACTTTATTGACCCACTCGTAAGGGGCTTACAAGTCTATAAAGTGGTTTATACTGAGCAAAGCTTTCCTTATATTACTTCAAAAATCGCTGGCCTCATCTTGATATTGGCCGTTTTTCTAATCGCGGATAAAATTGCATATAAGAAATTAGTTGGTGCCGAATATAACTATAGCGGTGACTATTTTAAGGCAAGTGGTGAGTTGCCGCTCGCAATGGAATATTTTAGACAGGGCAGTGTTTTTGCTTGGGATAGTCACCATTCCCATTATCAACTAGGTGATTACTATCTGAAAAAAGGAAACATCGATAAGAGTTTATATCATTTCAATCGATCCACCAAAAGAAATCCCTCCGAATTTGCTTATCTCAATACTGCAGATGCCTACAGCAAAAAAGAAGAAACTACCAGTGCTATTGGTGTTTTAAACAAAGCGCAATCTGATTTTTTTAATTCTGGTGAAATCCAAAATAACCTAGCAGTCCGCTATTTTGAAAATGGAAATCAACATAGCGCACGCCAAATACTTGAAAATGCAGGTCCTACGGATCAATGGAATCAAGCTATTTTAGTAAACACCTGGTTCATGGGTACTCCTGAGTGGGACAGTGAAAACTATCTGACGGCAACCATCCCTCTAAAAGTAAACATGCTCGGCAGTAACCTTCGCTCAAAAACTTCCTTCAACCCAAAATTGAGTCCCACTGAATTGGAACCTTTTACGCTCCATACGGCTGCACTTCTTATCAATGCGAACTTACTTGGCGATAGCATCGCACTTCATATACAATCGGATAAGATTTTGTCTACGAATAAATCCGGAGATTGGAATCGTGAAATACTTAACTCACAAGCCATTGGTCTCTTTCTTGCCGGTTACGCAAATGATGCTTTTAAAAAATTGGATGCCGCAAGTACATTATCTGATGCTCTGGGTAAAGGCCTTATTTTTGAGCAAATGGGGAAATTGGCATTACATCAAGGGGCTCCCAAATTGGCTATTGATTTTTTTATTAAAGCAAAAAGATATGGGGTGCTGATGAGCGATTACAACCTGATGATTGCTGGACTAGAAGCCCAGAACTGGTCGCTATCAAAAAACTCGCTTAAAAGCATTCTGGCTATAGATTCTTCAAATAACCAATTAACAAACAGCATAATGCCCATAATAGAAGGGCTGAATAACCAAAGTGTAGCTTATTACTATTACCGCCCAGAAGAATTTAATTGGACCTCCTTGGAACAAATTTCACTTATCTCAACTAATGATTTACGGAGCATTTGGAAAAGATACGTTGAAACCACATTAGATGCCGGACATATTGAAGATATAACCGATAAAATGGATCTCCTAATTACCTTAGTGAATCCAGCAGAAAAATCATTTTATGAGAATTATCTAGATACAGCTTACGATTGGGAAGAAGTAGGCATGAATGCATTTAACGAATGGCCCATGATAAAAATAATGGATGACCCCACGATCGATTTACAGAAAAAGTACGATTTACTGATTGACGCTATAGAACTTAATCCATATTCGGTGCCAATATTAAAAATGTATTGTTTTACTGCCATTCAATTGGGGGTACCTGAATATGCCGATACGGCCTATATGCGACTCAGAGAATTGCTTCCCGAAAAGGAGATGAATACTTTTGCTCAAATGTATTATTTGGAACAACGAAAAAGAATGGCTAATTCTAAAGAATGGCTTTGATATTAAAATTTAACGTATGACGACATTTTACTTTGGAGAAGATCTACTGACCCCCACCGTGGCCCTTCAAATCGCTAATGGTGAAATCGGATGTGCCATTGGTGAAAGGGCAAAAGTTAACATTAATTTAAGCCATAAAAATACCCTGCTAATTGCCGAAAGTGAAAAAACTGTTTATGGAATTAACACTGGCTTTGGGCCGCTCTGTGATTCTAAAATATCAAAAGAGCAAATCAAATTACTTCAAGAAAATATTCTCAAAAGCCATAGTGTAGGTGTGGGGCCAGAAGTTCCCGAAATTATTTCGCGCTTAATGATGATTACCAAAGTACACGCCCTAAGTATGGGGTATTCGGGGATCTCTTTGGCTGTACTCGAAAGAATTTTATACTTTATCAATAACCAAATAACACCCATCGTCCCCTCTCAAGGCTCTGTAGGCGCATCAGGAGACTTGGCCCCACTAGCTCATCTTTTCCTTCCATTGATCGGATTTGGAGAAGTTAAAGTAGCGGGAGAAAAATTAGCGGTGATAGCTATGCAGCAGTTACACCAATTGACACCTATTTCTTTAGGGCCTAAAGAAGGTTTAGCACTAATCAACGGAACGCAATTTATTCTCGCTTATGCCGTACTTGGCGTGAGTCGTCTTTTCAATTGTCTCGAGGCAGCCGACATTATAGGAGCTATGTCGTTAGAAGGCTTATTAGGCTCTGTTTCTCCATTCAAAGAGGAATTACATAAACTAAGGCCTTTTGAAGGTTCTCAACACGTGGCTTATCGCATGACGGTGCTACTTCGTGGGTCTGAAATGGTTGAATCTCATAAAAATTGTGGCCGAGTGCAGGATCCATATTCCTTAAGATGCATCCCACAAGTACATGGGGCATCGAGGAACGCTTGGGCCCATTTGAATCAATTAGTCACTACCGAATTAAATTCAGTAACAGATAATCCCATCATTCTAAGTGCCGAAGAATCTATTAGTGGCGGGAATTTTCATGGACAATTACTTGCACTTCCTTTGGATTATGCTGGATTAGCTGCTTCTGAAATTGGTAACATCTCTGATCGCCGGACTTACTTACTACTCGAAGGTAAAAATGGAGGATTACCTAGACTATTAATGAAAAATACCGGGATCAATTCAGGATTCATGATTCCACAGTACACTTCGGCTGCCCTTGCGAGCGAAAATAAAGGTCTTTGCTGGCCTGCCAGCGCTGACAGTATACCAACTTCATTGGGCCAGGAAGACCATGTGAGTATGGGCTCTATAAGCGGTCGCAAACTGAATATGATTTTAGACAATCTTGAAAATATTCTGGCAATTGAACTAATTTGTGCAGCCCAGGCATTCGATTATCATAAACCGCTAAAATCTGGACCGATCTTAGATCAGTGTCATTCCTTGATCCGATCACAAATTGATCACGCGGAGGAAGACCGTATTTTTGGTCATGATATTAAAATCGGTCATGGACTGATTACCTCAGGTCAACTTGTCAAAACGGCAAACTTAGCAGCCAATGACCACGGAATTTCACTCAATCGCTCGTTAACTGAATAAATATAAACGCCGTTTAAATTTGATCCAGTAAGGTGTCACTGACATTATTGGGTAAGGTGATTTTTAATTCTGGTGTCTTGAGCATTGCTCTTTTGATGGCAAAAATTGCCTCCTCATTTCTTGCCCAGCTTCTACGCGCAATTCCATTATTAACATCAAAAAACAACATACTCTTGAGCTTTTCTTCAGCTTCTTGACTGCCATCTAACAACATTCCGAATCCCCCATTAATTACCTCTCCCCATCCTACGCCCCCTCCATTGTGAATAGAGACCCAAGTAGCTCCCCTAAAACTATCGCCAATGACATTTTGAATGGCCATGTCTGCCGTAAATTGACTCCCATCATAAATATTACTTGTTTCTCTATAAGGTGAATCGGTACCACTCACATCGTGATGATCTCGTCCCAAAACAATAGGGGCTGAAATTTCCCCCGACTTAATGGCCTCATTGAATGCTTTGGCTATGGCCATTCGACCCTCTGCATCTGCATATAAAATTCTTGCCTGAGAACCTACTACCAAATTATTTTTTTGGGCTTCCCGAATCCATTGTACATTATCTTGCATTTGCTGAACGATTTGAGGAGGCGACTCAGCCATAAGGACCAGCATGGTGCGCAATGCAAGCGCATCAGTTTTCGCTAAATCTGCTGGATCTGCAGAGGTACATACCCATCGGAAAGGACCAAACCCATAGTCAAAGCACATCGGACCTAAAATATCCTGAACATAGGATCGATATTTAAATGTTAATCCATCCGCTGTCATCACATCCGCCCCCGCTCTAGAAGCCTCTAATAAGAATGCATTTCCATAATCAAAGAAGTAAGTTCCTCTCTGAACATGAGAATTTATGGCCTTCGCGTGTCTTCTTAAAGTTGATTGAACTTCTTGCTTAAATTTCTCCGGATCAGTTTTGATTAACGCATTGGCTTTGTCAAAGGTCAATCCTACAGGATAATATCCCCCAGACCATGGATTATGTAAGGAAGTTTGATCAGATCCCAATTCAACAAAAAGTTCTTTTTCGTAAAATCGCTCCCAAACGTCTACCACATTTCCCACATAAGCAATCGACACAATCTCCAGCCCTTCTTTGGCCCGAACAACTCTAAGTACGAGTTCATCGAGATCCTCTATGATTTCATCAACCCATCCTTGATCGTATCTTTTTCTTGCCGCATCTGGATTGACTTCTGCGCAAACGGTAATGCATTCTGCTATATTTCCTGCCTTTGGTTGTGCTCCACTCATACCCCCTAGCCCCGCTGTCAGAAATAATTTTCCTCTCGGCCCCACCCCTTTAGGCAATATTTTCCTGAATCCATTAAGCAAGGTAAGCGTGGTGCCGTGCACAATTCCTTGTGGTCCAATATACATGTAAGAACCAGCCGTCATTTGACCATATTGAGTCACTCCCAAGGCATTAAATTTTTCAAGATCATCCGGTTTCGAATAATTGGGTACCATCATCCCATTGGTCACTACTACTCTAGGAGCTGATTTGGATGAGGGGAATAACCCCATAGGATGACCAGAATACATATGTAAGGTTTGCGCGTCCGTCATTTCGCTCAAATATTGCATCGTCAGTAAGTATTGAGCCCAATTCTGAAATACCGCTCCATTGCCGCCATAGGTAATCAATTCCTCTGGGTGTTGGGCGACATTTGGATCCAAGTTGTTTTGTATCATATGCATGATTGCAGCTGCCTGAGTGGTTTTGGCAGGGTATTGATCAATTGGGCGTGCGTACATTTTATATGATGGCATGAATCTGTACATATAAATTCTGCCATATTCGGTTAATTCCTTATGGAACTCAGGCAATAAGTCAACGTGCCATTCTGCTGGAAAATATCTAAGTGCATTTCTCAAAGCCAATTTTTTCTCGGTATTGGTTAATATGTCTTTTCTTTTAGGGGCATGGCTAACATGTGGGTCTGGAAGCCGCGCGGGAGGAAGAAAGGAAGTCAACCCTTGACTTATTTGTAGTCTAAAGTCATTCATTGATTTTCTGATTTGATCGGATATACCTATTTCCTGCTTTTTAAAAAGATCAAGATAGGTATGAATTATGAATATTTTTGACCCCTTGACAAAAAAAAAGCTCGCCATTTTTTGACGAGCTTTTCAATTTCTTTAAAATATCAATTATTCAGCTTAAAGATAATGGGAAGTACCATTCGCACTTTAACGCTTCTACCTCGCTGCTTGCCAGGTGTCCACTTCGGGGAGGATTTCAATACGCGCTCAGCTTCTTCGTCACAACCCGCTCCGATTCCCTTAACTGCCTTAACTTCAGTTACGCTCCCATCCTTGTCAACTACGAACTGAATAAAAACTCGTCCTTCAATGCCCATTCGCCTTGCTTGGGATGGGTAGGTCATGTTATCTCCGACAAACTTATAGAAAGCAGAGGTCCCCCCAGGAAATGCCGGCTGATCTTCCACTATTGTAAACACCTCATCTACCTCTTCCTCTGGCGCTTCTTCAAAAACGAAATCTTCGACCACTTCTTCTTCCGTAACTTCAAGATCGAATTCTAAGTCGATTTCCTCTTCGATTTCCTCTTCGTCAGGCACCTCTATGATCTCAGGTAGCTGAATTTTTGGTGGCGGCGGCGGCGGCTGCTCTGTTGGTGGTATCTCCATTAAATCTTCAAAATCATCTTGCACCATACCTAGATCAAGGAGCCCTGTATCATCATACGTTTTGTATTCAAACGCGAAAATTATCAGCGCCAAGCTTATCGTAAGTCCAAGATTAAGAAACATGCTCGACATTTTTGTCAGGTCATGTTTAGGATTTTTCTTTAATTCCATATAAATAATTTATTTCAAACTTTTCTTTAGCTTAACACTAAATATTATCGATTTCAATTGACTTCTGCATTTTGATCAGTTCCTCAAACTTTGCAGCTTACAACATTAAAGGAAATTTAATCAATAAGAAAAAAAAATATCTGTGATCTTACTTTTATTCTCAATTTTATGTGATCGGTAAGCTAAAACGGCTAACCTCCAATCAATGCACTATACTCAGCAGATGTTAATAAATTGGCTACTTTGTCCTGAACTTTGATCTTGACCATCCAACCCGCTCCATAAGGATCGGTATTAATTAATTCCGGATTAGCTTCCAATTCTTCATTCAACGATAATAGCTCCCCGGTAATCGGCATCATTAAGTCTGAAACTGTTTTTACCGCTTCGACAGAACCAAATACGGCCTCAGCTTCTAACGTTTCGCCGATGGTTTCAATCTCTACATAAACAATGTCTCCTAGTTCTCCTTGAGCAAAATCGGTAATGCCTACCGTAGCAATATCTCCATCGATCTTGATCCATTCGTGATCTCTGGTGTACAATAATTCTTTGGGAATGTTCATTATTTTCTTTTTTTAAAGACCTACCTGTTTTCTGCTGACAAAATACGCTTAAAGTTTATTATTGTGCAAGATTAAACC
The DNA here is from genome assembly GCA_013204595.1 of Flammeovirgaceae bacterium. GTDB lineage: Bacteria > Bacteroidota > Bacteroidia > Cytophagales > Cyclobacteriaceae > UBA4465. The sequence goes on along the minus strand of JABMNK010000031.1, from coordinate 35,226 downwards.
TCAATTGTACACCAAAGGAGGTGGTAGCTCTCAGATAAGATCCAACCAGTGGGTTTGTCGTGTTTTTTTCAAAATACATGGTCAAATCTAATTGTTTATTAAGCTTATAAGCAATCGACGGCCTGATTTGAAATCCCTTATTGCCATTGGTGATTTTATTTTCTGTCTCTGCGTCCGTATCTTGTAATTTACGTTGGACCGTTTTAGAATCACGCAGAGTCATCGCCAATCTAAAGGTAATATCATTTTTAATGCTAATGGTTCTTCCTTTGGTCTTAAAGGGCAATATCAAGTCTGCCTTGGTCCATCCGACGTCTACTGAAGCTCCACTATTGAGGGTTTCGGTTACCTGTGCATTTGATAGATTCAATGCTAAATTTCGATCACGCTTATAATTGACACTCGCGCTCAGATTTTTCTTAGTTTTAACACTTACCCCTATGAGTGGAGCAAATTGCTCTAGAATCGATACTTGATTTAAAATATATACAGGAACCAACTTTCCTGTAATACTATCAGCCAAAGAAGCCAATGGATAATCCATAACTTGATTGTCCAAAGTCATGTTTTCTCCATAGAGCAAAGAATTGGAGTAATTATTTATGTTAAATACAGAGCGATAACTATGTGTAATATTAATTGAGGTGAATATATCCTTAAGACCCGGTAATTGAGACAGTCCGGCAAAATCGATACGCCAATTGGGTATCGGTATTGATGGCAGAACCCTTGTACTCGTCGTCGCTGCATCTGCTCCCGTATACGCAGCTAAAAATGCCGGAACCAACACGTCTTGACTTATGGTGTCATATCGATTTGATAGGCCACTCGCCTCCAAAGTATTTGATATTCTTGAATACATGATGTCAATATTTGATTTGAATTGTTCAAATGCTGGGGATTGTTCAAATCGCTGACCATTCGCGATTTTTATTTGCTTTTCAAAAGCTGTTTGAAGCGTTAGGTAAGTGATACTATAACTTCCTGATCTAGAGGGTGTCAATGAATTAAAATCATCAATAGTTGAATTAAACCTGAAAATCTCTTGATAGCGGCCCGTACTAGTTCTTTTTGCATTTAACTGAATTTTTAAGCTTTTTAATGGCTCAATTGAGCTATTAAAAGTCAAATCTCTGGCATCGGATTGCATAAATGGGGAAGTCAAAAAAGTAGATTGGGTAATCCATCCGTTTTCAGCGGCTCTTAACCGGATATCCGCATCTTGTTCTCCTAAGAGAAAACCCCAGCCCGGAGCTGACCAAAGTGAATCCATCCCCATGATACTAGGATTTGGTAAAAAGCCTGACAAACTAGTGTTTTCTTTTATGCCATATGTCATATTGATTGATCTAACAGACATCATTAACCTTAACAGTCCCTTTCCTAGATTAGCCGCAGTATTGTTCTTCACGCTATCGGCATTGGAGGCCGTACTTCTATTACTTCTTGCTGGGGCGTTAATGGCCTTTAAAAACGTGACTTTGTTATAGAGCTTTACCATATCAATCTTCCCAGTTATGGATCGGTCTCTTGAATTATTAATTATATTGCCAAATGAATTTCCTAAAGAATCTACCTGATTAAGGGATCCTGATGTCCAACCATAGCTAACGGCATACCTGACGTCAGAATTGAGCCAATCCGTGAAGGGCAATTTGTCAAAAGGCAATTTTAAATTTAATGAAGCAGTTTGCGAATATGTTTTCATTCTGCCGAGTGCAAGCACTTGATCTAAGATGTAATCGCGCTCATATTTCGTGTTGATATCTCCTTCTACAAAATCATCAGATTCGTCAATAACGGCATTTGCCCGCGCCGAGTAGTCAAAGCTCATCGCCTTGAATAAATTCCACCTTAAACCGTAATTTCTGTTAAAGGTAAATAATCGCTCATAATACGGATCGATCCCATCTGTAGTTAATCTGGCATTATAGAGCTGGGTATGAACGAAATTTCGATTCAAATCTCCTCTGAAGGTAAGGCTGCTAGGCAGTAGGGAAAAATTAATGTCCTTAATCATTTTTAAATAGGGACTTGATAAGTTTTTATTCTTTGAAAACGGCTCAATTAATACTCCTTTGGGAGAAAAATTATAAGATAGGCCGGCGCTGGTTGATTTATGATAAAGGCGTTGGGTATTGATATTGGTGGTATTTTGATCGCTAAAGGCATAGGATATAGCGAAATTTTCTATGTCATAAATGTTACTCGCTGACTCCGTATTTACCTTATCCTTTCTGACATTAGTAAAATTTAAACTGCGTCTTGTGGATCTATCTTCGACCAAGACCTTGTAGGCTGACTTGTCCTTTTCAGAGTCGAAACTTTCAAGAGATGCCTCAAGAGGGATGTCGGGATCCAAAGGATCAAATTTCGGCGTCGCCCTTGACTGCTCAATGCTTGCATAAACTGGTATTTTCAATCCAGTTTTTTCAGGAAAAAGGAATTTATCCAAATTTATCGTCGCATTGACATCATATTGTATTTTTTCCTGACGTGTCCGTTCAGAGATCCGTTGTTGGATAGATCCAAAGCCATTCGAAGTATAACGAGTTGAGGCACTCACTGTTCCTAAATCAGCTAATTTGGCATTTAACCGAGCATTTGCTGCCCATCCATTTTGCTTGTCAAAGTCAGTTACTCTCAATTCATTGATCCATAAGCATACCGACTTATCCTCTCGATCATCACTACCTAAATTCCTTACACCTATCATCATCGTGAGAACAGAACTTAATTCGGGTCTACCCTTTATGGTCAACTCATATTTGCCGTCGTTTGATTTTTGTGTGTAAGGCACCTGGATGTCCAGATTCATTCGATTACGCGTTGACTTTAATGTCAAGATTTCATTGATCGCCAAATCAATTTCATTTTCTTGAGGCCAAACAATACGGCGGAGCTCTTCCCCCGTGACACCTGTGTTGGTTTGAGTGATTTTTAGGGGTAATTCAATCTCGTAATAGTTCTCATCATAATCAGTGCCAAATCGCAAAAACGCGGATACTTCATCATCTCTAAGATTTGATTCCAGATAGGCATGGGCAGAAAAAAACAATTTAAGTCGGCCATAATTGATCAAATCATAACTTACAGCTTTGTAAACAGCACGCGAATCTTTATCTGCCAAATCCTCTACACAAATTTGTAGAGATTGCTCATTCTCACGCCTATTCATAAAAGTAGTATTGTCCCTATCACGAGCAAGTCCAGGAGGCACTACATAGGCAGGGGCTTGATCACTCCCTACGCTATTTTCTTCAACATTAACCACAGATACCTGGAAATCTGATGTAGTGATTTCAGGCACTTCGTTCAAGCCCTTCTCGAATAAATTTCCCTGATATTTACGCCACTTGTTGCCTATTAGTCGAAAACTAGACATCCGCAAGACCACTGGCTGACTAAATCCAGTTAAATACATTCTTATGTATTGAATGGATTTAAATCCATCAATTGATCCAACTATACGATCAGGATTTTTAACAGGAACCCTAAAAAGATACCAGTCGGCTTCTCCATTTCTTCCTATAACTTTCTCTACTATATGTTGCTTACCTACTTCAAGACCTCCCGGCTTTAAATTGAGCTGATATTCATAATACGCCTCAAGACTAGCCACCGTATTGTCACGATTAATGTCCTCATTATCTGGCGTCGCACTGTTTCCCTCCGAAAACTGAGAAGAAGTAACAGGCGAATTGCCCTCTTGCCCATTGTAATTTTTGTATCGCTGAACAATTTTGGCATTGACTTGGTCGTATTCGTCATTCAAATAGTATTTGAAATTGTCTCCTGAGGGGTCTTTCAAAATATCATTTAATGCCGAACTACTGAGATTGAGTTGGTCAATATAATCTTTGAAATATATTGCTTCATCATCATTTTTCAAGCCATCCAGCCCCACATCCTGGTGGGTACGACTTGCCTGCGAATTCTCGAACTGATCCGTTAAGAATTGCTCCTGTGTCACATACCCCCATTCATTGGCTATTGCGCTAGCGACATTTCCATCCGAGGATAGTCCATTTTCGAATCCATGTCGTCCATCCTTCATATAATCCTCTGAAATACTCCCCAAATTAAACACCACATTTCCTCCGGTAGTATTGATCTCATTAAATCGCCCATCCAATACCCTTCCATTGGGGTTCCCATCATCATATCCTATAAAGGGGTCCATTAACCAAAATTCAATGTATTCCACATTAGTTTTGTCAAAATCCACCTCACTACTGATGTGATTGGTAATCCCACCCCAATTTTCTTTGGGGTTGATCAGCAATCCATTGCCGTCCAAATTGGGACTATAATTATAGGGTCCTCGCTCATGAGGGAAATAGGCAATATCAAAAATATTTTCATTGGTGGTAATAAGGGTGCGATCTTGCTGCTGGTGAATCTCCTGCGGGTAAACAATTCGCTCGTAGTGATTTTCAAGATCCTCTTGTGCTAAATTCTCTGGCCGTCTTCCTCCAACGGCACTATAAAAAACACTATTATCAACGGTATACCAAGCCAATCTCGCTCGCTTATAATTAACACCCAAATTACCCTTGTCTGGACTAGGCACTTCGAACTTATTTTCAACAGTGCTCGGTGTTGAGGCCAATTTCCATCCTGACCAGGATTGAAGATTTCCCCCATAAGTAAGGGCACTTTCAAAATCATCTATGTAAGAGGTACCTTCACCTTCTACCAAATTGGAAGTTCCTGGAATCAATTGTGCAAATTCTGCATTAAAAGAAATATTTGACTTTTCCTTAGTGCTAATTAGCGGAAGGGCATCTACCATTTTTGTAAGCAATCTCGATTCTGCTTGATAAGTTATATTAAACCCATATTTTGTGTTTTTATTGGGTTCGTCACCCACGGCATAGCGGGTCTTGCCTCCAGGTCGTTCATTTAGATGCAGCAAGGTGCCTCCAACTCTAAAATTCTCATTGAAAACGTATTCAAGATTGGTCCCCGTCAGCCAGCGGGTCTGAAAATTAAAAAGATCCGCTTTTTCATAAGAAATTTGAATTTGTTTGCCTGAACTCATAATTCCATCATTCAAAATTCTTACCCTGCCAAGATTATAATCAACTGTGTAGTCCAATCCTTCCGTCAATGGAGTGTTTCCTGCCGTCACGACCACAGAGCCCGGAGCAACATTTATTCCTGGTAAGGAAATTTCAGAAGTAGAACTACCGCTGTATTTACCTAAAATAAAATATTTGTCTTTCGAAGCCGACAGTTCGGCATCTGACCTAGTGCTTCTATAAAGCGTGTCATAGACATATTTATCAATGAGCTCTGCCTCCGAACTTGGGTCAAAATAACTTTTTAATTTAGGCCCGAATGGCTCCAAAACGGGAAAAATGATGATCCCCGTCTTGGACGTAATAGTTATCCCTTCGATGTAGTCAAAATTACCATCTTTCTGACGGTCATTGTTTCTATTGAGTTGATCTAAACCCAATAATTGGATCAAGGGGATGTCTTTGGTTAGTCTGCCCTCATGCAATGAGGGATTATCGATTCCAGTGCGATCATCTCTGTAGTGTATTCTCAAAGTAAACCCCTCTTGCTGAACCTGACCCGCATTTAAATTATAGACATTTTTCATCATCAGATCCCAAGTGGGTATGCGTGTATTGATCTTGTTGGGACGAAGCATTTTAAGAAAAATCAACTCTTCATCTGCAAATCCTTGATAATCCTCAGATAATTCTCCTACTTTAAAGACTTGACCATTGTAAGTATATTCATAGGAAACTGCTAGAACCTCATCATTTTGGAGTTTTCTTATCAAAGAAATATAGCCCAATTCTCGATTGATATTGTATTCGGTTAAGTCAAGCTTCCTCGCAGTAGTAACTTTGACAAAATCAGTGGATTCGGTCATGCCATAATTTGATTCTAATAATTCATTAATAAGATTTGGGCTACGTGCACCCTGCAAGGAAATTAGATTTTGGTAAAGATCGTTGGCGCCGTTTTTTGATGGGCCTCCTCTTAAACTCCCAATAGATTCATTATAAACATCAGTACCTTCAGCTAAGTCCATTAAGGATACAAAATTTCTTGTCGTCGCTGTATTATTGCTCCGGTTGAGTACATATGCTTCAACCCGAGTTACGTTGACCCCTGAGATTAATTGCGGGAGCCCACCAAGCCAGTTTTCATAATTTTCTCTAAAAAAATGCCCCAAAAAGAAATGTCTGTTTTCATCATAATTAGATGCCTTGATTTCAAACTGTCTTTCATCAACACCGTTTTCCAGGGTGATTACTTCATTTTTACCTTGTTGACGAGAAGCAATACCGGTGACATATAGTTTGCCAAACTGTAATTGTGTTTTAGCTCCGAAAAGAGACTGGGCTCCAGAGATGAGACTATTAGATACTGGCATACTCACATTACCTAATTCTATTTTCTTTATAATTTCTTCTTCATACCCCGTGTAGTCAACTTTCATGTCATTTTGAAAATCAAAAGAATTATTATTATCGAAGTTGAAAGTGACAGCAAGTTTGTCCCCAATCTTACCCACTACATTTGAACTAATTTGCATGTTGAAGTTAAAGCCCCCATTTTTACGCTGGCGCTCAGGGATTTGAGGATTGTCGTTGTACTGAAACAACCCACCAAAATCTAGATTAGCAAATCCGCTGGGCTTAATATCCACATAGCTTCCACCAAAAATTCGATCAAACACAGGGCTTATGTAAAGCTTTGGGATCAAACGTCTTCCTCCTATAGCACTTTCGCCTTCTAGTCCAACGGACTGCTCTCTCCAGTAATCTCTTATCAATTCACGGGTATTGTAAGCGTCATATTCTTGGAAGCTAAAATTTACTGGTGGTCGAAAATCAGTACCCTCTATTTTTTCTTCAATCGTATAATTAACCGCTGAATCAAACGCTACTTGCAGTACTACTTTTGTGGGGTCTGTTAGATTAATAGAAGATTTGCTCGGAGGATCAGAATAAAGATCTCCGAATCTAAAAGACGGTTCGTAGGAAGGTCGATGAGTCGATTCATAGGGGATAGAATCAGCTTTTGATGTACTATCCTGCAAAATGTCAATTCCTCCATACAAATGGCTGATTGAAAACAGGCTTAAGCTTGCCACAACAATCGCCCTGATATTAAACAGATGATTCTTCAAAAATTGTTTTTTACACTCTTTTTAGGGCAAGCTTAATCAGATCTTCAAGTCTAAGATCTTCATGTTCTGACATAATTGAATCAATCGTCTTTTCAGCAGCCGGTTTAGCTATACCCAAGGTTGTTAAGGCGGATAACGCTTGATTCTTTAATGTATTGTGAACAGGACCAGAAAAGTCACCAACTTTTCCAAGAAGATCTTCCTTTTTTATTTTGTCCTTTAACTCAAGAATGATTCGCTCGGCCGTTTTACCTCCAATACCCTTTACCGATTGAATGACTTTTACATTTGCATTGATGATAGCTGATTGTAATTCTTCTGCCGACAAGCTCGATAAGACCATTAATGCTGTACTAGGGCCCACACCGCTGATCCCTATAAGATCGCGAAACCTAGACTTTTCTGAATAATCGTAAAATCCATACAGTGTATGGCTATCTTCCTTCACATGAAAATGGGTATATAACCGAACCCGGTCCAAGGCTTTTATTTGGGCATAGGTAATAAGGGAGATTTTAATTTCATAGCCAATCCCATGGATGTTTATAATCACATGAGTGGGTAACTTTTCGGTCAACTCCCCCTCTACAAAATTAATCACTGGCTGCTCTTTCGGATATCTCCTGCTCTTGCGCATCTACAACCGCAATAGCTGTAATATTAAAAATATCGCTCACTGAGCTCCCTTTTTGGAGTACGTGAATGGCTTTTCTCATGCCCATCAAGATCGGCCCAATTGCTTCAGCACCTCCAAATTCCATAAGTAATTTATAAGCAATATTACCTGACTCTAAGTTCGGGAAGATCAGCGTATTCGCGAACGTTCCTGCTAGTTTACTAAATGGATAATTCTCCTCAATATGCTCCTTATTAAGGGCCACATTCGCCTGAATTTCTCCATCAATCAATAATTCAGGCCATTTTGCTTGCGCTTTGGCTACGGCCCTAGACATCTTTTCTGGGATCTCTCCCTTTGCTGATCCAAAATTGGAATAAGAAAGCCCCGCCATTCTCGGCTCTACATCAAAAAAGCGAACTGCCTGAGCCGTCAATCCGATAATATCAACCAACTGATCTGCAGTAGGATTTAAATTAACAGTGGTATCTGAAAGAAAATAATTGCCATTTTTATTACTTAAAATATACATTCCCGCCACGCGATTGACCCCGGGCTCTGGTCCTATAATTTCTAATGCTGGTCTGATGGTCTCTGGATAGTCATTTGACAATCCAGAAATGAAAGCATCCGCTTCCTCATTATTCACCATCATCACGCCGAAATAATTAGCATTGAGCATAGCCTTCTTGGCTTGCAGATGCGTCATACCTTTACGCTGACGCAATTTGAAAAGTTGGGCGGCATAATTCAGTCTTTTGGCTTCTTGCTCTATTGGATCTATAATTTCGCATTCTGCCAAATCCAATTCATTCTCTTTTATCAACTGCTGAATAAGCATCCTATTACCCAATAAAATAGGAATAGCCACTCCCTGATCTACTGCCTGCTGAGCGGCTTTAAGAATAGAAATCTCATGAGCTTCGCCATAAATAACACGCTTTGGATCTTTTTTGGCCCTAGTAATAATCCTAGAAATCAAACGCTGATCAATACCCACTCGCGCTTGTAGTTCTACTTTATACTGCTCCCAATCTTCAATGTCTATCTGCGCTACATTCGAATCCATTGCTGCCTTTGCGACTGCGGGGGAAATCGTGGTGATTAATCTTGGGTCAAGCGGTTTAGGAATTAAATAGTCTCGACCAAATTTCAAAGTATTAGATCCATAAGCCTTAAGGACCAAATCGGGAACACTTTCCTTTGCCAAATCAGCAATTGCCTTGACCGCAGCAAGCTTCATAGCCTCATTTATGGTCGTTGCTCTAACGTCAAGGGCACCCCTGAAAATATAAGGAAAACCCAACACATTATTTACCTGATTGGGATGATCTGATCTTCCGGTAGCCATAATGATGTCTTTACGGGTCGACATCGCAAGTTCATAGGCGATTTCTGGATCCGGATTTGAAAGTGCAAAAATTATTGGATCCGCCGCCATCGTTAGAATCATCTCTGGAGTCAAAATATCGGCCTTAGACAATCCTAGGAACATATCAGCATCCACCAATGCCTCACTGAGTGTCTGCAAATCTTTATTAGTAGCATACTTGGCCTTTTGCTCATCTATGACACCTCTATCCACTCGTACTACACCCTTTGAATCTGTCATGACAACATTTCCTACATCAACCCCTAATGATACATAAAGATCCGTACAGGCAATAGCTGCTGCCCCTCCACCACTAATGACTATTTTAAGTTCTTCTATCTTTTTATCAACTAATTCCAATGCATTCAATAGTGCTGCACTCGAAATAATCGCTGTCCCATGTTGATCATCATGCATGACAGGAATAGTCATCAATTTCCTAAGCTCTCTTTCAATCTTGAAACACTCAGGCGCTTTAATATCTTCTAGATTGATTCCTCCAAAAGTGGGCTCCAACGATTTGACAATTTCTATAAACTTGTCGGGATCAGTTTCATTTATCTCAATATCAAAAACATCGATACCTGCAAATTTTTTAAAAAGCACACCCTTTCCTTCCATAACTGGCTTTGAGGCTTCAGGGCCAATATTTCCTAAACCGAGAACTGCCGTTCCATTGGTGATTACCCCTACTAGATTGCCTTTAGCGGTATATTTATATACATCTTGTTTATTGTTGGCTATTTCCAAACAAGGCACTGCTACCCCTGGTGAATACGCCAATGCCAAATCATGCTGGCTTCTAAGTGGTTTCGTCGGAACAACTTCTATTTTACCTCTTGGGGCAGCTGAATGAAAATCCAGCGCCTCTTGTTTTCTTATTTTAGCACACATAGGTCTTAGTTATTTTATCAATATCGTACGAAAGGTGGATAATATGGCATCTACTTCTTGAAGTAAGATTCTTTTTTTACTGCCCGGGGCGGCCACATAACCCTCTATATAATAAACTCTCTTTTGATCAATATCTACAAAAGTATAACTTATATAAGGTCCACCAAGCGAATTATCACTGATTTTCCAGAGTCCCCTGCTTTCAATAGCATAGTGTCCCTTAAAGTGGGTCTGATTAGTGAAGACTGCTTGCAAATCATCACGCATCTGTCTTTCAATGAAAAGACCATTTTTTTCACCATCTCGCAAATATTTCCGAGTAATCATATCTCGAAATAATGGGATATCATTAAAAACATCAGCAGTTGTATACGGCTCGTAATAAATAAAAATATTCTGTTCCTTATCGTTATTAAAGTACCTCATCCAATAAAATCCATCACTACTTGCCGCCTGCTCCCAGCCAAAGGGAACGTCCATTTTAAACTGATGCCTTCCAAAGACCGTTTTTTCCATTTGCTTATCATGAGATTTGTATAATTTCTTAACCATACGTTCTCGCTCTCTTTTCTCAAATAATAATTGAATTTTTTCTCTGTTTTGAATCAATTTTGCATTGAGTTGGGCCTCCGTATTGGCAAATAAATAGAGAATAACCTGGCCCTTAGCAAATTCATCTCTTCTAATGCTCATATAAAGACTTGTATCTTTTCGAATCATCTGTAACGACTCTTGAGTGAGAAACCCTTTAAGAATTTTGCTCTCTGTGGTCTTAGAATCTAAGGTCATTAAGAAAATCATATTGGCCGAGGACTTCAAGGTATTATTGAGTTTATCTGGGCTTATTTTGTGCACACTAAATAAAGGCTCATCCTGCGGAAGTCCCTGCATTGGCTGTCTAAGAATAGACATTAAAGTGGCTCCAAGATCCGCTTCCCATTGACCTGAGTCTGCTACCACCATAATCTCACCTATATCCCCTTTCGCCGAAGGCATAAAGTCTTTGGAAAACTTTTTAGAAGCCTCTCCACAAGCTACTAGCATCATGGCCAAAGAAATGATTAGAAAATGATGAAGGAATCTCAATCTCATTAAACGTATATTTTAGAGAAATTAGTTGTAAATATAGCCGATTTGGACTCTAAATAAGCCAATTAATCAATCGATATAATTAACTTCTGACCCGATTGAATGACGTTAGAATTTAGCTTATTTATTTTCTTGATTTGATCTATTGAAACGTTTGAATTCTTCGAAATACTCCATAAAGAGTCACCTGGCCTTACCAAATAGGTGTCACCCACTATTGTCTGATCAGCAGATTTAGTCGAAACAGATAGCTTAGAAGAAGATGGACTGTAATTTAACGCAGACCAAATCGTCAAATTCTGACCAACGCGTATCATCGTAGAACTCAGATTATTCCATTTTTGGATATCTGAAACTCTCACATGGTATCTGCCCGCAATATTACCTAGGACATCCCCGCTCCTTACTCGATAAACCTCCTTCACTCTTCCGTAAGTGCTCCCTGGCGTATGACTCGCAAATTGCTCCAATTCTTTTAGCCCCACGCTACCCGCAGTATCAAAGAGCAAGCTTCTATGCTCATCAATACTCGCTTTCATATCTGAAGGGACTTTGATGACAAAGTTTTTGACCCCCACCGGAAGTGCCCCTCTGCGTATACTTGGATTCAACTCCAACAAGTGATCCATACAAATATTCGCCTGGGTAGCAAAAGTTTCCAAATGGAAATACTGACTTACCATAAGGGTATCAGCATTAGGTAGATGATAAGGGAAATCAGCGTATAAATTATGTTCTTCAGCATAATTCAAAGCATAAATAATCGCTATGAATTGTGGGATATAAGAACGAGTTTCTCTAGGTAAATAATTATAAATTTCCCAAAAATTAGTTTTATATCCGCTCCTCCTTATAGCCTTTCTCACATTACCTGGGCCACAATTATAGGCAGCAAGGGCCAAATCCCATCTCCCAAAAGTTGTGTGCAAATCTTTCAAATACCTACACGCAGCGTCAGTAGATTTATAAGGATCCATGCGTTCGTCTATATACCAGCTATTGGACAATCCATAGGTGCGACCAGTACTGGGGATGAATTGCCATAACCCAACTGCACTTGCCCAGGAAGTAGCTGTCGGAATTAGTCCAGATTCAACAATAGACAAGTATTTCAAATCATCAGGCAGATCATACTTTTTAAGATAGGGCTCAATAATGTCAAAAAAATAGTCTTTCCTATTGAGTATGCCTCGCGTATAGTCTCGATTACGTACCGTAAAGTAGTCAACAAACCCTCGTACAGTTTTATTAAAGCTGAGCGGTATAGTGGTGTCCAAGCAATCAATTCTATCCGCTATTTCATCATAGGTGGCATCAGGAATGTAATCATAAAATAATTTAGTTGAGTCAAACTCAGCAGAAGAAACAAAATAAGACGACAATAAGAAAATTAAAATGAATATCCTCATACAAAATGATTTTGTTCGATCTCTTTACAGAAATTAAATAGCTTTTGTTCCTCGAATTTACCTGACATAATCTGCAATCCCATTGGCATCCCATTGGCATCAAGGCCTGCAGGAATTGAAATAGCAGGAATACCAGCTACCGAAGCTTGAACCGTAAACAAATCTGATAAGTACATTTGAATGGGGTCCTTGGTTTTAGTGTCAATATTGAATGCAACAGTGGCCGTTGTTGGTGAAACTATGAAATCATATCTGCTAAGGACATCTTCAGTATAGTCTTTTATGCGTCTTCGAACTTTTTGTGCCTTGGTATAAAAAGCGTCATGATAACTAGAAGAAAGCACAAAAGTCCCAAGCATGATTCTTCTTAAAACCTCTGATCCAAAACCATTGGTTCTGGATTTTTTATACATCGATTCGAGGTCAGAAATATTTTGATCTCTGTAACCATATCGAACCCCATCAAATCTAGATAAATTCGCACTGGCCTCTGCCGAAGTTAAAATGTAGTAGGTAGGCAGTAAATATTCCAAATACGGAAATGATACTTCTTCTATTGTATGACCTTCGTCTTTAAGCTGATCAATGGTGCTATTGAGCATTTGGACAATTGATGAATCTATACCTTCTGATTGGATAATTTCAGGAAAATAAGCAAGTTTATATTTTTTCTGTTCCCTTGGTAATAGTGAAAAATGAGGGATTTCTAGTGTACTGCTCGTACTATCATTTTGATCCAAACCACCTATAATTTCAAGTATTAATTCCGCATCCGATACACTTTTTGACAAAATGCCAACGCAATCAAATGAACTAGAGTACGCCGTCAACCCATATCTAGAAATACGTGAGTAAGTAGGCTTGAAGCCCACAATCCCGCAAAAGGCAGCAGGTTGCCTTACGGAACCCCCTGTGTCAGAACCTAAAGATATTTGACACATATTCGTCTGAACAGCCACTGCACTACCGCCTGAGGATCCACCTGGGACTTTTTTTGAATTGGCCCCGTTTTTTACCACCCCAAAAGCTGAATTTTCATTAGATGAGCCCATGGCAAACTCATCGCAATTTTGTCTGCCAATAATGATTGCATCTTCGTCGATGAGTCTCTGCACAGCTGTCGCAGTGATTTGACTTACAAAGCCTTCAAGTATCTTACTTGAGCAGGTAACAACATGATCCTTAAAGCAAAAAAGATCTTTAATCCCCAACACCAATCCCGCTAAGCGACCCGCATTTCCTTGCCTTAATTTATCATCTATAAGAAGCGCTTGCTTCAAAGATTCCTGTTCGAATACTTCTAAGAAAGCATTTAACCGATCATTTTGGTCATTAATAATAGACAGATGATGACTTACGATCTGACTAACCGTAATTCTTCTACTTTCAAGATCTGCCCTAATCTCCTGATAGGACTTATAATTCATGAAAGATTATGTGGTCTTATCTTCTGACTTGGCTCCATGCTCGATCTCCTGTTTGATCTCCTTAGTGGCATCCTTAAATTCTCTTATCCCTTTCCCTAGGCCTCTTGCAATTTCAGGTATTTTTTTTGCACCAAAAAAAACAACAATAAAAAGTCCTATGACTATCCATTCCCAACCTCCGGGCATTCCAAATGCTAATATAGTATCCATGAATATTTATTTATATAAATCAAAGGTAATCAAAAAGGTCTCAATTCAATCGGCTAACCATTTTTCAGGATCAAGTTTTTTTTTGTCTAACCAAACCTCAAAGTGCATTTCTGAAATTCCCGCACTGTTGGTATATACTTCTCCGATCACTTCGCCGGCTTTTAAAAACTGACCTTGCTTAACTGAAACAGTTTTTAATTTGGAATAAACTGTATAATAATTTCCATGTTTTACAATTACTACGTTGTTTTGACCTGGAACAAAAGCTTTAATCCGAACCTCTCCTTCGAAAACCACCACGACCTCTTCATTACTTTTGGTCTGTATATCAATCCCGGTGTTATCTAAAGTTACATTTTTAAGGATTAGGTCTTTTTGAATACCAAATTTCGAAGAAATGAATCCTGATTTCACAGGCCATCTCAAACGGTTCAACTGATCCGAAAATTTCCCAGTTATTTTTGACGTAGTCGCTTGTTGATTGGCGGACTCCTTCTTTTCACGATCAATCTCATTCTTTATTAAATCGGCAATTACCTTATCCAGCCTCTTTATGGAAAGCTTGCGTGCATCCATTTCCTTTTTCAAATTCCCCTCCTTTTCTGTCAATTTACTTATCAATTGATTTTTTTCTTGTTTTAACAGAATTAATGTTTGGCTCTCTACTACCTGACTTTTACGAAGCTTCTTTTGTTGAGATCTCCTTTTCTCTTGCTCACGTTGCTGGTCATTAAGCTCCTTTAAAGTCTCGGTTATTTGTTTTGATTGTAACCTTCTAGCCTCCGCATATTGTTCCATGTACTTTATTCTTCGATAGAGCTGGGTAAAAGAATCCGAAGCAAATAAGAAAGTTAAAAAATGAAACCCATGCCTCGATTTTGATGATTTATAAACCATCTTAGCGTATTCTTCTTTGAGAGACTTTAGATATAAATCTATATCTTCCATGATCACTGAAAGTTCCTCAATTTCTAAATCAATAAGAATCAATTCACTGTCGATGGATTTAATTAAAGATTCGCGAGAGTTGATTTGATTATTTAAGGCAGTTAATTGCCCCAGCGTCGCACTCCGGACTTTTTTAGTCTCAGTAAGGATTTTTTCTGTCTCAATAATTTTAACCTCATTCTCCTTACGCTCTTTTTCTAACTGCGTCTTGGACTTTTGACCAAAAAGCGCCAGCGGCACAAAAAGCAAAACGTAAATTAACAGCCTTAGGTTAATTAACCTTAAATTTATCAGGGACATTGAAAGGAAATTTAGGGGCTTTATCAAGCAAATTAGCGCTCTTGACCTCAATATCAATTTGTTTTTGCTCATCGCCTTGAAAAAAAACTAAAGTGAATTGAATACTATAGGGAAGCAGCGACCGCTCATCCAATTTCCTGAAGTCTCCATAATTTACCGAAATGGATTTCTTTGATTTGAGATCTTTTACCAAGACGCGCTCAACTTTTTTAGTTTCATCCCCTATAAAATTATCTAATATATAATTTTCTTCTAACTGCTGATAAACCATCCCTCCATCGACTTTGTTAACGGCCGTTTTTTTATATTTAAAAATTGCATCCCCAAGAATTGCTGACTGAACTGTTTGATAGGTTATATCAAAACCATATAACGCACTGAATTCGGAAAAACTACTACCAATATATTTGTTATTAATTCTGTCCATAAAAAAGATAGAATCACTGAGCAACATCAATCGAGCCACTTCCACTCCTAATCCAGGCGAAACGGAAATCCATATAATACTGTCTTTTTTAATTCTATAATTGGCCGTTACGCTCAAATTTTTCTTTCCGTCCCCGTAGTTTATTTTGGCCTTCGCCGTTAAATAGTCAAATGCCAATTCATTGATTTCAATACCATCACTATTGAATCCGGTTAACTTCCTATTACATCCGACCAAGACGAGTCCAGTTAAAACCATTATTAAAATAATATTAACTCTAGTCATCTTCTTTTTGAGCCTCAATTTTACTTTCAATTAAATCCGTAGCACCTCCTAATTCCTTGGCCTTATGCCATTGTTCTAATGCTTCTTTTTCTCTGCCTAATTTGAATAATACATCTCCATAATGTTCTAATAAGGTTCCATTGACCTCCAAATCTACTGCCTTTTTTAAATATTTTTCAGACTCCTCATATGCTTCCATTTGGTATAGGACCCATCCATAAGTATCTAGATAAGTGCTGTTTTCTGGGTATTTATCAATAAGTTTTTTGGCCATGGATAATGCCTTAGACAAATGCTCCTTTCTTAACGAAAGAAAATAACTATAGTTATTCAAAACATGATCATTATCAGACACTATTTCAAGGGCCGCCTCATAAGCTAAGTCAGATTGAACATGATCAGCCACACTATTATAGGCATCCCCAAGTTGTGCATAAAAAAGGGCCTGCATGGAAGGATCACTTGCGTACTTCTTTCCTTGCTCCAATTGGCGGACCGATTGTTTAAATTCTTTTTTACTATAAAATGCTAGCCCATCATAAAAATAAAAAACTGCTTGATTTGGATAAAGCTCCAGTGCTTTTTCACAATGCACATTTACACTATCATAGGCTTGATTTTGAAACTCCATAGAAATCACTTGCTGCCAAATATTAAAATCAACACCCCTCATTGGCAAACACATTCGGTAATACAAAAGAGCATTGGCTTGGTCATTTAAACTCAAATAAACATCTCCCACAAAAGCAATCGCCTCAAATTGATCTGAATGAGTTTCAATCAATTGATTAAGCAACGCCAAAAAACTTTCACGTTCTTCTATACGCTCAACAAAATAATTAAGTAATTGTAATTTCGCCAGAAGTGGTACCGCCTCTGAATCAATACACTGCCCTAAATAATCAATGCCCTTCATGAAATTTCCCTTATTGATTTCTATTTGAGCTAGCAAGAGCTGGGCATTGGAATCCTCTAAACTCTTCAAGCGATCGACTGCGAGCTCTTCCTTGTTATTGGCAATGAAAATAGCACAAAGTTCAAGTGTGTATCTGTCTTCGGTAGGATTGGCCAAAATAAGTCTGTCCCAATCTCTTTCTAGGGCAGCAAAATCATTTTTCAACAGATATATTTTTTGCCGCTCACGCATGACTTCCTCAGAAATTCCAAAAAATTGTTCTCCTCGATCATAGGCATCTAGTGCTGCGTTTAACTTCCTTAGGTATTGATAGAGGCCGCCCAATTCAAGATAATAGGGCTCATTACCTGGGATAGTGACTAACTTTTCATAAACAGAAACTAAGGTACTGTAATCATTCAGTTCAGCTAAAATATCTGCTTTTAAGATCAAATAATACTTGTTTTCAGCATCCAGGTTAATCGCTTCAGTAATGAAATTCAGTGCGCTAGTTTTATCCCCCAAAATGAGCGACCCCTCTGCCAATTTAAAATTGGCTACCGCATTTCTTGAATCCAACTGTTTGATTCGTTCAAAAACCTCGTTCGCTGCCTTAGGATTTCCCAAAATCAGCAGGCGATCACCTTCGATGACAAGGGTCTCAATCATGTGCTTCAGCTCTTGAAGCTGTAAAGTGTCAGGTATCTGTCTTTTTTCTTTTCGTTGCGCCGATAGCTCCAAGCAAACAAAAAAATACAAAATGAAAATGATTGACCGTTTTACCTTCATTACCAAATAAACCCTTTTAAAAATATTAGCCTTACAGGAAGATCGGCTAATTATGTTGCTTTTTCAGGGCAAACTTAACCATTATCCAATTCTTTTTGCTGCCCCCTCATCTCAAGCCAATAAACTACCGATAAATAAACGATCAAAAATCCTATCCCAAGTAAATATCTGCTCCCTATTGAATCGATTGAATTGACAATAACTAAGGAAGCGACGGCGGCATAAATCAAATAAAATGCTGCTTTAGGCAAGTCATAATTAATTGGATAATATTTCCGGCCCATAAAATAGCTCAACAAGGACATCAATAACCAAGACACCAGTGAGGCCCAAGCGCTACCCATAAATCCAATAACAGGGATCAAAACAACATTCAAAACAATGGTGATAATTGCCCCAATAATACTGATCACCGCACCAGATAACGTCCTATCTGTCAATTTATACCACACCGATAAATTATAAAAAATACCCATGAGCAATCCCGCTCCTAGCAAAACAGGAACGATCTGTAATCCTTGCAAATAAGGGCTGGATTTTCCGAAAATCACCAGCGCAAGCTCTGGTAAGACTAAGGATATTGACATCCAACTTAGCCCTCCAAAAATAATAAATCCATTCATAGCCTTGGCATATAATTCTTTGGAGTTCGGCTCTTTAGAGTTGCTGAAAAAAAACGGCTCAAAAGCAAACTTATAGGCCTGCACGGCCAATGTCATGAATATTGAAAGCTTAAAGCAAGCACCGAAAATACCCAAAATATCTGCGTTTGTAAAGCCTGGATAAAAACCCCTAGGTAAGATGTATTTCAACGATTGTCTTGAAAACATCTCATTGATCATCCCTGCCAGCTGAAGCACCACCAAAGGGGCCGAATATGCCAAAAGTGGTCTAATCATTTTTAAAGAAATCCGATAGGTTACTTTTCTGAAATCCCCATAAAAAATTAATAGGTAAGTCGCATTGGCTATTAAATAAGATAAAAAGACATACCCCACCCCTAATGAAGGGAAATAGAAAGCCGACAACATAGATTGCGGATTTTGCGCTATATGTGATGGTAGGTAAACAATAAAGAAAAGATTAAGCATGATATTTAGACAAATGTTTATCAGCTTATAAGTCGCAAATCGTTTCCCTTGTCTGCGCAGACGTAACCTGGCAAAGGGTATAGCTGCAATGGCATCGAAACTTAAAATAAATGCGCACCAAATAATCAAATATCCTTTTCCCTCATACAACAAGAGGCTAGCAATTTGATCCGCAAAATAAACCAGGCCTCCTCCCAAGAGCAGACAATTGACCATTATGGAGGATACTGCTAAATCAAAATATCGCTCATTTGATTCCTTCTGGTTACTCGTAAATCGGAAATAAGCTGTTTCAAATCCGAAGGTAAATAGAACATTAAACAGTGCTAGATAAGCGAATAACTCCACAACTAATGCGTATTCACCGGGACTATAATACCTCACATAAAGCGGAACCAAAAGCCAATTAAGCAATCGGCCTAAAATACTACTTACTCCATAAATAGCCGTATCACCAACGAGTCGTTTAAGCTGTTCCACACCCGATTAAGTCCCTGTGAAATTGGGCTTTCGCTTCTCTATAAAAGCGTTGGCACCCTCTGAAAAATCGTCCGTCGCACAACACTTAGCAAAGGCACTGGCTTCAATCTCATAACCATTCTTGCCCCCATCAAAAACGGCATTGACACAATCAACGACGAGTCCTATGGCAATTGGGGCTTTTTCGGAAATTTTATTGAGTATGTCGAACGCTTTAATCAATGCTGCCTCCTTATTAGCTTCAACGTGATTGACGAGTCCATAATTCAGCGCTGTTTTGGCGTCCATCATATTTGCGGTCATCATATATTCCAAGGCACGACCCTTTCCTATAAGTTGCGTCAATCTTTGAGTCCCCCCATATCCGGGTAAAATCCCCAAATTAACTTCTGGTTGACCGAATTTGGCCGTCTCCACTGCAATTCTTAAATGACAAGCCATCGCCAACTCACATCCTCCCCCGAGGGCAAACCCATTGATCACCGCAATTACTGGCGTATGGCATCGTTCAATCAGCTCAAATACTTGCTGCCCTGCTTCAGAAAAACGCCGAGCCGTCTCCTCATCCATTTTTTGAAATTCCGAAATATCCGCACCTGCTACAAATGCCTTTTCTCCAGCACCAATTATGATAGCCCCGCTAACATCGGCATTCTCCAATGAGCCAATTACTTGCTTTAGCTCTTTGAGGGTTTCATGATTTAAGGCATTCAATTTTTGCTCCCTACTAATCTCAATGACAAGGATTTTGCCATTGAGATTTAATTCAAGATTATTATAAGTCCCATTTATCTTCTCCATAATTCAAATAAAGTCATAAATTGCTAAGTATCTACCGCGATAACCAAAATTAATTAATCCATTAAGGAACCCACAAGCATTTTTAGCGTTGAAGTCCTTTAAGCATTTCTAACGTCATTTTTGGCAGATCGAAGCTCTGTTGCCAATGCCAATCCATCCGAGCCATTTGGTCATCAATGGTACTAGGCCATGAATCTGCGATAGCTTGTCTGAAATCTGGTTTATAATTTACCTGAAAATTCGGATAATGTATTTGTATTTCTGCAGCCAACGCCGCTGGGGTGAATGAAAGGCCACTCAAATTATAACTCGTACGAATTTTCAACTCGTTGGATGGTGCCTCCATCAATAAGAGCGTTGCCCGAATCGCATCATCCATATACATCATGGGCATAGAAGACTCCGGCCCCAAAAAACAGTCATATGATTGATTCAAAACCGCCTTATGGAAAATCTCGATGGCATAATCAGTAGTCCCGCCACCTGGCATCGCTTTGTGTCCCACCAATCCAGGATACCTTACACTGCGGACATCAACGCCAAACTTATCAAAATAATATTGACACCATTTCTCACCCGCCAATTTGCTTATACCATAAACCGTATTTGGATTCGTTACCGCATGTTGATCCGTCTGCTCTTTGGGTGTGTCAGGGCCAAATACAGCGATAGAACTTGGCCAAAAAATGCGTTCAACCATTCCTTTTCTTCCCAATTCCAGTACATTAAGCAGGGTTTTCATATTTAAATCCCATGATTGAACCGGGTTTTGCTCTCCTTTTGCCGACAATATTGCCGCCAAATGGTATACATGCTGAATTTTGTGCCGTTGCACGATAGCGGCTAATCCCTGGGCATCACAGGCATCTAATTGCTCAAATAAGCCGTTATTCTGAGAGTATGCACTTATATCGGAAGCAATAACATTTTTTGAGCCAAATTTTGTGCTGAGAACCTGAAACAACTCCGTACCCAACTGTCCATTTGAGCCAATTACTAATATTTTTTTCATGGGTTGTACTACTGATAAGGGTAAAATTTAGGTAAAAATAGGCGAACATATTAGTATAATAAATAGCTTGATTACAATTACCTTTGAAAAAATGAATGAATTCGAGCATTACCTGATCAAAAAAAAAATAGATCCTATTAAATTCAAGAGAGATGAGGGTCCCCTTTATCTCATTTTTGAAAATACTTATCTAGAAATTCATCCTAAAAGTTTTACAGCACAAAAACTTTTTCTATTAAATAAAATAAGAAGAAAATACTTATTGACAGATGACTTGAATTTCGAAAAGAACCAATAATTCATTAATTAATCATCCCATTTTATCAATACACAAAAACTATGTATTCCTCTCTCAAAATCAAGTTAGCAAGAGAATTAGCCGAAATAAAAGAGGCTGGACTTTATAAAACTGAAAGAATTATTGTAACCCCTCAAGATGCAATCATCCAATTAGAAGATGGCCGGGAAGTAATTAATTTTTGCGCTAATAATTACTTGGGCCTTTCCTCCCACCCTAAAGTCATTGCCGCCGCTCAAGCTGCCATTGACTCTCATGGTTTCGGAATGTCTTCTGTTCGTTTTATCTGTGGCACTCAAGACATTCATAAAGAATTGGAAATGAAGATTTCAAAGTTTCTAGGAATGGAAGATACCATATTGTACGCCGCAGCTTTTGATGCAAATGGCGGTGTTTTTGAGCCTCTTTTGGGGCCTGAGGACGTTATTATATCTGATGAATTAAATCATGCTTCTATCATAGATGGTATTCGGTTGTGCAAAGCGCAAAGACTAAGATATAAGCACAACGATATGTCCGATTTGAAATTAAAACTGCAAGAGGCTTCAAATGCCCAAGTAAAAATAATTGTGACTGATGGCGCCTTTTCTATGGATGGAACCGTGGCCCAACTCGATAAAATCTGCAAATTGGCGGAACAATATGATGCCGTGGTAATGACAGATGAATGCCATTCAACAGGATTCATGGGGAAAACGGGGCGTGGGGTTCATGAATTTTGTGGGGTGATCGATAAAGTAGATATTATCACAGGGACATTGGGCAAAGCACTAGGGGGCGCTTCGGGTGGATTTACATCAGGAAAAAAGGAGATCATCGAACTGTTAAGACAACGCTCTCGGCCTTATCTATTCTCAAATACTTTAGCACCTCCTATTGTAGGGGCTTCTATTGCGGTAATAGACATGCTTACCGAAACA
Source organism: Flammeovirgaceae bacterium (assembly GCA_013204595.1). Lineage (GTDB taxonomy): Bacteria > Bacteroidota > Bacteroidia > Cytophagales > Cyclobacteriaceae > UBA4465. The sequence continues at coordinate 12,807 of JABMNK010000031.1, read as the reverse complement.
ACCACATTGCGAGATCGCTTAGAAGAAAATACTGCTTATTTTAGAAGAGAAATGACCGCTGCGGGCTTTGACATAAAGGATGGCCATCATCCTATTGTCCCCATCATGCTGTACGACGCGAAACTTTCACAAGCTATGGCTGCCGAGTTACTGGACAAAGGAATCTATGTCATAGGATTTTACTTTCCAGTGGTTCCTAAAGGTCAAGCCCGAATCAGGGTCCAACTATCGGCAATACATACCAAGGAACATCTGAATACTGCCATTGAAGCTTTTGTTGAAGTCGGGAAAAAATTAAAAGTAATTTAAGCAAGGATCTCTGCCTCATCACTTTCATCCTTCACCGGCGTTGTCACTTCCGAAAAATAGGAGCTAAGTGCCGCCCGCAATTCTTTTATGGATAAATTTTCTGAGAGCAAACCATTTCTTGCGGTAGAAATTTTCCCCGTCTCTTCTGAAACGACTAGCACCAAGGAATCTGTGGTTTCAGACATGCCCACAGCTGCTCGATGACGCATACCAAAATTAGCGGGGACATCGTCTCTTTCGGTAACCGGCAAAACACACCGTGCTGCAATGATTTTATTATCATAAATGATCATAGCACCGTCATGCATCGGACTATGCTTATTAAAAATGGCCAAAATCAATCTTTTAGAGATCAAGGAATTCATACGATCCCCACTATCTGCATAAAATTTCAAAGGAGAATTTCTTGAGATAACGAATAGTGCCCCTGTATTATTTTGGCCCAAAAGCCTGATGGCATCAATAATTGGGGGAACTTCCGTTTTCCCAATTCCATTACTTGTCCAAAAAGCAAAGGCTTGACGGAAAATATTGGCATCTTTAAATACCGTGCTTCTCCCCAAGAGTAATAAAAATTTTCTAATCTCTTGTTGAAATAAAATAATTGACGCCAATACTCCGACACCCATAAACTGCCCAAGTATGGTGGTAATAAGATCCATTTTAGCCGCTCGAACCAATAAATAAATCAGGTATAAAAACAAAAATCCTATGAATACCTTTATCGCAATACTTCCCTTCATCAACTTGTAAACTTGGACAATCATGAAGGTGACCAATAAAATATCGATGATATCTACAAATTTTATTTCTAAAAACCCTATGGTAATTAATGCAATCAATTCAATGTTTTTGAAACTAATTTTATTGCCTCAACGGCAGGCAGGACGTCATGCACTCTTAATATATCAGCGCCATTATACAAAGCTAAGGTATTTAGCACAGATGTTCCGTTCAATGCTGCTGATGGGTCGATATCAAGCGTTTTGTAGATCATAGATTTTCTAGATAGCCCGACTAAGATAACCTTTTCTAATATTTTAAGTTGCGCCAATTTTCTTAAAACTTCAAAATTTTGATCTGCGGTTTTAGCAAAGCCAAAACCAGGATCAATGATTATGTCCATGTGGCCTCTGGCGGTAAACCTATCGATCAATCTAGAAAAATAAAGGACAATTTCATTCATGATTGAATTATAATGAGTCAATTCTTGCATATTTCCTGGATTTCCTCTCATGTGCATGGCAATATAGGGGGCCCTAGCCGCAATAATGAAATCGATCATTTTAGGATCCAACGCACCCGCCGAAATATCATTTACGAGCACCGCTCCGGCAGTCAACGCGGCATCTGCTACCTCATGACGAAATGTGTCAATAGAAATTAATGCCTTCGGGAATTGCTTCTTTATTAGTTTTATAGCGGTTGAAGTGAGGCTGATTTCTTGAGCTATCGGTACTTCCGTAGCACCCGGTCTAGAGCTATAGCCACCAATATCTAAGATATCAGCCCCCTCATTAAGTAGCTGACCTGCCCGTTCTAAAAGATCCTTATCTGTGGTGACGCGGCTTTGAGAATAAAAAGAATTTTTGGTGACATTAATAACCCCCATCACCTTAGGGAAATCAAAGGATAATAATTCCCCCTCTATGTTAATTGACTTGGATGTTTTCATATCTACCATTTATATTTCGAAATTGGCTAATTTTGAACAGATTTAAAATTTTATCATAGAATACCTTGAGAATAGATACAAGCCAAGCCTATAGTGTAGTTATAACGAGCTGCAAAGAACTATTTGAAAAAAAAACCAAAGACTACGGTACCGCTTGGAGGATCCTGAGGTTATCTTCGATAACGGATCAAATTTTCATTAAAGCACAACGCATCAGATCTATTCAAGAAAAAGGTCAACAAAAAATTGAAGATGATATTAAATCAGAATTTATTGGAATCATCAATTACTGTTTAATTGCCATGATCCAAATAGATTTAAATGAGGTCATTGAAATGGAGCTCTCATGGGAGGAACTAGCACCTCGCTACGACCAAGCAGTTAACGAAACTAAAAAATTGCTTCAAGATAAAAACCATGATTATGACGAGGCATGGCGTGATATGCGGGTCTCATCAATGACGGATATTATTTTGATGAAACTATATCGAGTCAAACAAATTGAAGATAATAATGGTCAAACATTGGTTTCAGAGGGAATCAAAGCAAATTATCAGGATATGATTAATTATGCAGTATTTTGTTTAATCAAATTGAATGAATAAATTATTTTCAGGTATTGACACAACTATTTAAATATGAATAAAATGAAAGTATTAAAAGAATTTTCAAGGTATTTTGTAGGCGGGCTTTTTATTTTTTCTGGATTAATAAAAGTAAATGATCCTGTTGGGACGGCAATAAAATTAGAAGAATATTTTGAAGTATTTGCCTATGATTTCGCTCCTTTTTTCGAATGGTTTGTACCTGCCTCATTGTTTTTATCTGTCTTTTTAAGTGTCTTAGAAGTCATTTTGGGAATTGCCCTAATCATCGGTTATCGCATGAAAACAACCGCTTGGTCCCTTTTGGTTATGATTATCTTTTTTACCTTCCTTACTTTTTATTCTGCCTATTTTGACAAAGTGACCGACTGTGGCTGTTTCGGTGATGCCATTAAGCTTACCCCATGGCAATCGTTTATCAAAGATGTCATTCTCTGCGTATTTATTGGCGTAATATTTTACCATAAAAATGGTTATAAAGCTTTTTTTGTTGAAAGAACAGGAACCACATCAATCTTCAGCGTTACCGCCTTATTCATTTTGGTGGCCATCATGGCAATTAGGCACCTTCCCTTCATAGACTTTAGATCCTATGCCATTGGCAATGATTTAGCAGCGCTAATGCGCCCCTCAGGAGAACTTATCTATGAATATGTAATGGAAAAAGATGGCATAGAATTTCGATTTGATCAATATCCAACCGATGAGACTTATTCTTTTAAAGAAATGGTGATCGTAAATCCCGAAGTACAACCCAAAATAACTGACCTAGCTGTCTGGAAAGAGGGTAATGATTATACCGAAGAGTTGTTCCTCGGCAATAAATTACTCGTTATCATTCAAAGTATTAACAAAACCAGCGAGCAACCCTTTGAATCCATCCGGGATTTACAAAATACATTGAAAAACACAACCATGTGGGCGTTGACTTCTGCGAATAAGGAGGAATACGAACAATTGAGTAAAAGCGCTCAATGGAACTTCCCCTATTTTTTTACAGATGCCACCGTTTTAAAAACAATCATTAGGTCTAGTCCTGGTATCGTACTGTTAAAGGAGGGGGTAGTAGTCGGAAAATGGCATTTTAATGACGCCCCTACTGCTGGCGAAATTGAAAGTTTGCTTTGAAAAAAATATTTCTTATAGGTCTTCCTGGATCAGGGAAAAGCACCATAGGCAAGCTCCTTGCCAAAAAAATAGGATTAGGTTATACCGATCTTGATGAAGTAATTGCTTCAGAAATGAATCAGCGTATCTCCGATATCTTTGCTGATTGCGGTGAGCCCTATTTTAGAGAACTTGAAAAAAATCAATTGTATTTGCAGATCGCATCACAAAAACCCCAAGTAATTTCTTGTGGGGGTGGTACCCCTTGTTTTTTTGACAATATGCTCAAAATGAATTCAAACGGCATTACCATCTTTCTGGACGTTTCGGCGATTGCCATTGTCCAAAGGATTCAGGACAATGAAGATCGACCCCTACTTAAAAATGAAAACCTTTTAGATAAGTTGACCAGACTAAGAGCCGACCGAATGGAGTACTACAGTCAAGCCCAAATCATTACGGATGGTCACAACACCCCCATTGAACAAGTTGATCACCTAATCAAAATTTTAGAAGACAACACCTACAGTAAATAAGGCAGATATTTTGCTGATGTCTAAATTTGCTATCGGCTGATTGCTCGTGATCTCGTAGGGCTGTAAGTAACTTGCAGTTAGCCTTTGCATCATAGTGAAATCTACAAATAGCTTCTCATGACGATACCCGATGCCAGTAGAAATTTGCCTAACAGCTCTATCAAAGTCAGCCTGAAAATAAGGATCACCTTGCACTGAATAGCCGCCTCTTAACTTGAATTTCTCAAATCTGAATTCTGCGCCCATTCTATAATTAACCACCGATTGATACACTTCTGCAATCACTTGATTATCAGTAGATAAATCAAACCCTTTACCATTTAAATATAAGCCACTATAATCTCTGAATTCGATATCCCCAGTGATAAACCCATTCTTACCAAAAAAATAAGCCAGACCCAAATTTAATTTTCCTGCCGTCGTCAAAGCATATGACGACTTATTAATATCACTTGAATATTCGAAATTACCCAATTCGTAATACTGACTATCGTCATAAATCAATTCTCCTTCATCGCCCAAAGTAACCACTGCATAATGTTCATAGGTGTTAAAATATGCGGTACTGAAATCATAAAACTGTTCTTCCTCTAAAGCCATATAGCTTGGTGTGGTATAAGAAAGTCCAATTGATAATTGGTTCAGCGGTTTTACGATAATTCCAAAATTGGCAGTAACCCCTATTCCATTGATCGTCAGTTGGTTCCTGATTGAGAGATTGTCAAGGGCATCTTCTTCGACCCATTCATCTAAACCCGTATCAAAATAATCGTAATTTGATTCTCCATAATTTTCTACCTTTTGATAATAGAGCGTGTTCATGGACAAACCTGCGCCAAAGTATAACCAATCCATATAGTTGCCCCCATAGGCCAAATTAATATCGTATTGACTACCCTGAGTGGAGATTTGACTCTGCTGAATCGGGACACTTGATTCAAAAGGACTTTTGTAATTTTGAAATCCTGCGACGGTATCGTAGGCCACTATCTCACTATTTTGACTATCAAAGCCGAAGCCAGCAACTTGATCAATTAAAAAATTCTCATATGCTCCATCACCTATATCAAGATATGGCTTTTCAACTATCGCATTGATAATTGAATTGTAATCATTTGTTCCGCGATAAAAGGTTTCATCATAAAAATCATTTGATCGATTAATGCTTATTGCAAAGGAACTCCCCCGTAAAGGCTTACTGGCAATGGCTCCATCTCCAAAATAAAAAGACAATCCCAATTGACTAACGCTAAACTGCACCTGCTTATCTAAATTGGATTCCTGAAGATAATCGCTTGAGGTCTTATGAAAATCCAACCCTGGACTAAAGGAAAAAGATCCCCTGTTATAGAATCCCAACCCTGCTGGATTAGCATTTGCATTACTAAGATCTCCACCTAGGGCCACTTGAGCACCCCCTATTCCTTGAATCCTAGCCGTTCCACCAAAACTGGTTTGACTGAACAAAAGTGCTTGTTGATAATATCCGTATTGCGCCTGAGCATTCAGAAAAACGCACATAGCTATGCATCCCAACAAAAATTTAAACTTACTCATGATCCAGCTATTTTTGGGTGAACTTAATTTTTCCCGGAACGCGACGAGCTACCAGATGTCGATCTTCCTCCAGACGAGCTACCACTAGGCGCCGTATAACTTCTAGAAGGACTTGCGGGGGTAGAAGACGATGGCGTGTAACCCCTTGAATTCTTGTTAGTATTGTCTATAGCCGTTGGATAACTATTCTTTTGCGTCCCATTTTGATGCCTAACCGAACCTTGACCTGAACCTACATTCGGGATATTATAAGCATTTCTACTAGGCAAGTTATTCGTATCATACCTTCGCGTTGTCGTATTTCCAAATTGATCCCCTCGACGCTCTCCTCCAACGACAGTGGGCTCACTCGCGGTTACTGGTGAATACGACCGGTTAAGATCAGTGGCATTTCTTGAACTATTTTGTCTACTTTGGGTTTCAATTGAATTGGCTCTACTAAATGCCTGAGCACTCACCGTTTTATTTAAAGATCGACCTTCTAATTCATTTTGTGACTGCTGATATCCAATTTCTTTTGCTTTTACTTGGGTACGATCATTAGCCAAGCCTGAATAACTTCTCCTTCCACTATTATTTTCTTCAACACCCCTCAATACTATTTGAGACCCACTGGACCCTCTAGGTCCTTTTACAACGGTCCGTCTGACCTCTTGATATCCATCATAGAGCGCTGTATTACCCGCAACCGTGTTGTAACTGTAGGCTGGTGGGCAATAATAATTCACACTTCTAACGAAATAATTCGAAGCATAAGATGAAGACCTGTAGAATGAATTAAACGGGTCATAAGGATTATAGAATGGGTCATAGGAATTATAATATGATCCATACCCACCACCCCTATAACCATTACCTTGAGAATACACATAAGTATCTTGAATCCAAAAACTACCAAAACGATCATTGTAAATAAACACATTATTATAGGCAGGGAATCCAAACCTACTTATATAATTGATCTTCACAGAGGCTGAAGCATAAGGCGCATTTCGAAAGCCCGAATTATTATAGGACCCACCATTGAAGTAACTGTTTTGGGCGGCTTCCTCCGAATAATAATATTCCTCCTTTTGATTATTAGCCATAGCATCGTTAGACTGAACCTTGTATTTAGCTATGTATTCTGGATTGACATTCTTGTCTAGATAGGATTCATCCCAATCATCGTTTTCAAAATCTTTGATGATCATCTCGGAATCTTTGGTATTTACCTTTAAATCAAAATTGATTTTTTTTCTATCCGACTTAGTGAAATACATGTCATCGTATTCTTGCGAAAAAGCAGGTGATAACAAAAAAACAACAACTACAAACAAAGAAATTCTCACGATATTATCATATTTTTCCATGACTTTAGTGTTTAAAATTACGCAATTCATCTAAAATTACAAAGTTCAAAAAGCTATCTTTGGCAGAAGTTCAATAGCTCTTTAAAGATATCACTGCAATTACTATACCAAACTTTAAAAAATATGGCCAAGGCAATACCCCGTAGGGAAGAAGATTATTCATTATGGTACAATGAATTGGTAAAAAAAGCAGGATTAGCCGAGAATTCGCCTGTTAGAGGATGCATGATTATCAAGCCTTATGGTTTTTCTATTTGGGAAAAAATCCAGCAGCAACTTGATCTAATGTTCAAAAACACGGGTCATGAAAATGCATATTTTCCGTTATTTATTCCAAAATCATATTTGAGTAAAGAAGCAGACCACGTCGAAGGATTTGCAAAAGAATGTGCCGTGGTCACTCATTATAGACTAAAAAATGATGAGAATGGAAAAGGAATTATCGTAGATCCTGAAGCAAAATTAGAAGAAGAACTAATCATACGCCCTACTTCAGAAACGGTCATTTGGGATACTTATAGGAATTGGATTCAGTCCTATAGAGACTTACCTTTATTAATCAATCAGTGGGCCAATGTGGTGCGTTGGGAAATGCGTACACGCTTGTTTTTACGCACCACTGAGTTTTTATGGCAAGAAGGTCATACGGCGCATGCAACAAAAAATGAAGCCCTTGCTGAAACCAAACAAATGCTAGACGTTTATGCTGAGTTTGCAGAAAAATTTATGGCACTACCTGTAATAAAAGGTGTAAAGTCAGATAGCGAACGGTTTGCCGGTGCTGTTGATACCTATTGCATAGAAGCCTTGATGCAAGATGGAAAAGCGCTGCAAGCGGGTACTTCTCATTTTTTAGGTCAAAACTTCGCGAAAGCATTTGATGTAAAATTCACCAATCAAGAAGGCAAAGAAGAATTGGTTTGGGGTACCTCATGGGGTGTAAGTACCCGACTCATGGGAGCCTTGATCATGGCTCACTCTGACGACGAAGGTTTGGTTTTACCTCCGAATCTTGCCCCAATTCAAGTAGTTATCGTTCCGATTTATAAGGGGGAAGCACAATTGGAAGAGATTACTCTGGTTGCCGACCGAATTAAGGCCAAACTGACCGGTCAGGGGATCAGTGTTAAATTTGATCGTCGAGATACCCATAAGCCTGGATGGAAATTTGCAGAATACGAATTAAAAGGGGTTCCTGTTAGAATCGCAATTGGGCCTAAAGACTTGGAAAACAGTACCATTGAAGTCGCTCGTAGAGATACAAAAGCAAAGCAAATACTTCCACTGCTGGATTGTGAAGAATATATAAAAAGTTTACTCAACGAGATGCAGATCAATATCTATAACAAAGCGCATCACTTTCGTGCCGAGAACACCCATCAAGCAAATAGCTACGATGAGTTCAAGGAAATACTAGAAAAAAAAGGGGGATTCATTTACGCACATTGGGACGGAACCAACGAAACTGAAGATAAAATCAAAGAAGAGACAAAAGCTACGATTCGTTGTATACCTTTAGACGATAAAATAGAACCTGGCACCTGTATGGTAACCGGAAAGCCTTCTTCTAGAAGAGTATTATTTGCTAAAGCGTATTAAAATTGGATTGGTTCTTCGTTATCGGATTTATATTATTTGGAATCTTTTTGCTCATCATTGAAGTTGTGTTTGTGCCAGGCACCACTATTGTTGGGATCGGGGGCTTCATTTGTCTGGCCTATGGTATTTATGACGCTTTTGTGATTTTCGGAAATCCAATAGGGTATGTTACGCTAGGTATATCAGCCTCGGCACTAATTATTGGCTTGATATATGGGTTAAAATCTGACGCCTGGGAAGGTCTATCGCTCAAAGGATCCATAGACAGTGTGGTAAATGAGCAAATGGGTGCCTATTTAAAGGAAGGAGATATGGGGATTGCCCTCTCAGATTTAAGGCCCGTGGGAAAGGCTTTATTTGAAAACGAAGAAATAGAAGTTCGGACTATGGGTGATTACGTAGGTAATGGGCAGAAAATTAAAATTATTAAAATAGATCACAGTAAAATTTTTGTTAACTCAATTTCATAATCATGGTAAATAGTTTAGGGTTGTTAATGGCCGTCTTTGCAATAATTATTGGCGTTTTTATTTTCTTGTACTTTGTTCCAATTAATTTGTGGATTACCGCAATTTTCTCTGGTGTTCGAGTCGGTCTCTTGGAACTAGTATTCATGCGCATTCGAAAAGTGCCCCCGTCCATTATTGTCAACCAATTAATCACGGCCACAAAAGCGGGTTTGTCTATCGAAGACGACCAAAGTAAAACGAAGAGAAATATGAAATCTTCCGATTTAGAAACCCATTATCTAGCAGGGGGAGATGTGCCTCTTGTTATTAAAGCCTTGATTTCAGCAGAAAAAGCGAATATCAGTCTGTCTTTCAGACAAGCTACAGCCATTGATTTGGCTGGCAGAGATGTCTTTGAGGCAGTACAGATTTCTGTTAATCCAAAGGTAATCAATACGCCGTCAGTAGCTGCGGTTGCCATTGATGGTATACAGCTTGTAGTAAAGGCCAAAGTAACCATTAGAGCGAATTTGCAGCAGCTAGTTGGGGGCGCTGGCGAAGAAACCATATTGGCAAGAGTAGGGGAAGGTATTGTAACCTGCGTCGGATCTGCCAAGTCACACAAAGAAGTACTAGAAAATCCAGATAAAATATCCAAACTAGTTTTGGGGAGAGGGCTTGACGCAGGTACTGCATTTGACATTCTTTCAATAGATATTGCTGATATTGATGTCGGCACAAACATTGGCGCAAAACTTCAGATTGATCAGGCTGACGCCGACCTAAAAGTTGCTGAGGCTAAAGCGGAAGAAAGACGCGCCATGGCCGTTGCCTTAGAGCAAGAAATGATCGCCAAAGCTCAAGAAGCAAGAGCCAAAGTCATTGAAGCGGAAGCAGCTATCCCGATGGCCATCGCTGAAGCTTTTAAAAATGGGCAACTGGGGATCATGGATTATTATAAATTTCAAAATATTGAAGCCGATACAGACATGAGGAATTCAATTGCTGGAAATGACAAAACGAAACAAGACTAAGTCCTAAGTTTCACATAAAAAAGGGGCTGGCGTGATTACACCAGCCCCTTTTTTATTCCTCAAACAAGTTTAGCCTAATTCGCTGGTTAAAACTATTTCTTCTCGCCTGATCTGGCGTACATAACCTAAACCTTACTCGGCCACCTATCCTAACTTGAGCTAATAGGCCTATGTCGGCATCGGCTACCACTCCTATTCTAGGATATCCACCAGTAGTAGGTCCATCCGCCATTAAGATAATAGGATCTCCGGAAGGCGGAACTTGAATTGTTCCTCTTAATACCGTTTTGGAAGAGATATCACCCGCTAATGACTTGATTTTAGTTCCTGACAACCGGTAGCCCACACGATTAGAGTCCGCGGATAACGCAAATGATTCTCCGTAAAATTCATCCAATACTTGCTTAGAAAATAAATGCGCTTCTGGTCCCGCAATAATATGAATAGTTATATTTTTGGTAAACTGCGAATGCGTTGACGCTATTGTAAAGTTTCTATTGGTTACCCTTAACGTTGGGGTTCCTAGAATTAAGTCTCCCTTTTTTAAAATCCGCCCTTGAAATCCGCCCCAACCATTTGTCAAATCAGTAGCAACACTTCCCATTACTGATTCGCCAAAGAAAATACCAGCTATTGATAGATAAAATATCGATCCAGCTGTTACATTTTCGACCACTACAACATCATTAAGGACCAATTTATGTGCTTGGTTTAAAAGACCCTGCTGATCATTAATCAATAGTCTAGAACAAGCGCCTCCAATAGCGATCACACATTCACTTAACGCTTCAAACACCAGCATATTTCCAAAAACCTCTATACTAGGCGCCTCACGGTCGTTGCCGACAAGCCAATTACCCAAATAAGCACCATGCTCATCTTGAAATCCTGAACTTGGAACCCCAAATTTCCTGAATCCAGTTCGTTGCTTGGATTGAATGGTGACCAAGCTGGTCGTTTTTATAATTTTAATCACCGAGATAGGCATCGTATTCGGATTTTGAGATACGGCAAAATTGCACGGCTTGACCCAATTTTAGCCTGACAGGAGGGTCATCACATTCGTCAAATAACTTAAAGGGAGACCTACCAATTATATTCCAACCCCCTGGTGAGGTATTGGGATAAATACCACACATATTATTGGAAATAGCTACCGCGCCTTTTGGTACGCGCTTGCGTGGTGTAGCCAATCTCGGTACGCTCAAAAGATCATTTAATCCGGACAGATAGGGGAATCCAGGCATAAATCCAAACATAGCAACCCTATAAGATCCCGCCAAGTGCAACTCAATAAGGCTATCAAAATCTAGGTTCAATTGTTTTTGTAGATGCTGCGCATCCATCATGAATTCGGAATCATAACATATTGGAATGGAGATCACTGGCTGATTACTGATTACATCATCTTGATGATCATAGCCTTCAACTAATACAATCAAATCATCAACGGGAAGTGACAACGCAAATTTGAATTGGACCGTGATGCTGTGATCTGTAATATAAATATCCTCTATCTCTAAGATTAATTTTCTTTTCAAAAAATCACTCAATCCAACGTAAAAATTTGGCTCATCAGACAAGCTAGCAATCTCAATAGCCCTTTCCCCGAGATAACTCCAATGTATTACCTTCTGCATCACGCAACGCCAATATTGTATCCTTCCGCACTAACTGCCATTATTACTCTTGATAATATTTCCAAGCTATTGGAGTGATCCCCATGAAAACAAATCGTCTCAACCTCTAATTGGATCTGCGTATGTGATGAGGTAATAATTGGCTCACGCCTGATTAGCCGTAATACCTGATCAATTACTTCTTTGGGATCACTCAAAACACTCCCTGCAATATCCCTTGATACTAACTGACCGCCGTGATCATATCTTCTGTCAGCAAATCCCTCAGGCACAAATTGAAGGCCCATTTTATTCGAAACATACTCATGGGCCGAATTAGGCAAGCCAAAGATTCGCAATTTATGATCAATCGAGGTCACCGCCTCATAAATACTTGCCGCTATCTTTTCATCACAAGCTGCATCATTATACAAAGCCCCATGCGGTTTCACATGGGCTAACTCACCTCCATATGCCTGAACCATACCCTTCAGAGCGGCAACCTGATAAAGTACAAAGGCCACCATTTCTTGGCTACTAAATTGCATAGAACGCCTTCCAAATCCCTGTAAATCCGGATATGATGGGTGGGCCCCCATTCGCACGCCTTGTCTCATCGCCTCCTTAATAGTGAGCAAAATAACCAAAGGATCGCCCCCATGAAAGCCACATGCAATATTGCAGCTACTAACAAATGCCAAAAGCGCCTCATCAGTATCTATATTATGGACACCTAACCTCTCCCCCAAATCACAATTGAAATCAATAGTACTCATAAGATAAAGATAGTGAGGAGTCTTAAAAATAGCGCATAAAAAAAGCCCTTAGTTTCCTAAGGGGCTTGATAAAATCTGGCAACGACTTACTCTCCCACCTATTACGGCAGTACCATCAGCGCGGACGGGCTTAACTTCTCTGTTCGGAATGGGAAGAGGTGGACACCATCGCTATAGTCACCATATAAT
>JABMNK010000030.1 GCA_013204595.1 Flammeovirgaceae bacterium | reverse complement strand
TTGGTGCTAGTTATTTGGCTTTCTACATATACTTCATCACCTGTAACCCATCCTTGCATCAGACTGATTTGGATGCCTATTTGTTGATCTCTGAGTAAACTGTCTTGAGCATTCCTGATGACTGCTTGATATCCTATTATTTGAGGTGCCTGAGCAAAAACATGGCCTACGAATAGCAGGGATGACATCAGCATGCAGAGTCTATTCATGAAAAAACAAGATGTATGATGAGATTATTTTTGCGAATATAATAGATTTATTTGTCAAGATACTGGAATTAAAGTTATACTATAATACCAAAAACATCTTATGACCCTTGCTGGTAACAATGACCAGCTGCGCTCATTGGAAAGTTACCTAACTTATTATTTCTTTTTTAACTTAAGAGAATAGTCATTATAATCCAAACAAATAAATCAGTTTAAGTCTGCTCCTATTTAATTTTAAATTAAATTAGTATTGACTAAAAAATATTTGGCTTTGAAAGAATTAAATAGACGCAATTTCCTGAAAAAAACATCCCTATCAGCCGCGGCACTCGTAACCGCTGCATCCTTAAGGGCTGAGTATGCTAGCACCAGCGATGAAAGATCAATCAGTTCTATTTATATGGGTGATTTTAGTGCTCCTAAATTATCCAACATCCGCATTGCTGCAATTGGCGTAGGCGCAAGGGGTCCCGAACACCTCACCTCTGTGGCTTCATTGCCAGGGACCGAAATCGTCGCAGTCAGTGACCTCTATGAAGACTTGGCTACCAAATGGGCTGACCAAGTTACTAAAATAGGCAAAGGCGAGCGTCACAAAAAGGTAGCCACCTATTTTGGAGATGAAAACGAGTGGCGCACCATGCTCAAGGAAGTAAAACCGGATGTGGTCTTCATCGCTACCAATTGGTCCAATCATGCACCAATGGCTATTGAAGCTATGAATCAAGGGGCACATGCTTTCGTGGAAGTACCCCTCGCCCTGACTGTTGCAGAAATGTGGCAAATAGTAGATACCTCAGAGCGTACACAGAAACATTGTATGATGATGGAGAACGTTAATTATGGCCGTGAAGAACTGATGTATCTCAACATGTGTCGTCAAGGAGTGATTGGGGAATTACTCCATGGTGAAGCAGCCTACATCCATGAATTGAGATTTCAAATGGAAGAGCAGGATCGTGCCACGGGTTCCTGGCGAACTCATCAATATGCCAACAGAAATGGTAATTTGTATCCCACTCATGGTTTGGGACCAGTCGCGCAATACATGAACATCGGCAGAACAGAGGATACTTTCAATAGCTTGGTCTCCTACTCCACACCTGCTATGGGGCGTCAAGACTATGCCAAAAAGAATTATCCTGCGGATCATAAATGGAATCAATTGACCTATAAAGGGGGAGATATGAATACCTCAATTATCAAAACCAATCTAGGCCGTACGATCATGGTACAATGGGACGAAACCAGTCCAAGACCCTACTCAAGGCTCAATTTAATTCAAGGCACCAAAGGTTGCTTAGCGGGCTTCCCAACTAGAGTAGCCCTTGAGGGTGGTGTGGAGGGCGCCACTGATAGTCATCACACATGGGCCCAAGGCGAGCAATTGGCTGCTATTTATGAAAAATATGACCATCCTTTATATAAAAGAATGAATGCAGTAGCGAAAAACTCAGGGCATGGTGGTATGGATGGGATATTGGATTTCAGAATTATTGAGTGCCTGCAGCAGGGTCTTCCTTTGGATCAAAATATCTATGAAGGTTGTTTATGGAGTGCCGTCGGTCCTTTAAGTGAACGATCAGTAGCTATGGGTGGAGCACCTCAAACGTTCCCGGACTTCACTAGGGGCAATTGGAAAATGACACAACCACTGAACATTATCGAATAACAACGCTGAACAACCCTATTTATCGGAATTTATCCTTATTTTCTCACTGATTGTGTGCATGCTGTTGAGCAAAATATAATGGGCTGGTGCTACCATATGCCCATGATCAAACCCATCTAGTTCATATAGTTCAACCCAAGGATGGCCAACGGATTTGAGCATGCGCCAAAAATAGGCGGTCTCTTCATAGCGGCCATATAATTCTAAGTTGCGATCCCCACTGATTAGTATGATGGGTGGTGCCTCTTTTCTAATGTGCATTAAGGGTGCCATGTCATCCACGCGTACATCGTCCCAATTCAATCCCTGCTCATTTCTGATGGTAAAATGCGTAATCGCATGTCCGCTATAAGGAATCAATCCAGCTATGTCGTCCGCATTGATCCCGTATTTATTCAAATAACTTTTGTCCAATCCGATCATACTTGCCAAGTAGCCACCCGCAGAATGCCCTGAAATGAAAATCAACTTCGGATTACCGCCATAAGACGCAATGTTTTTAAAAACCCACGCCACGGCCGCTGCTGCGTCATCGACATAAGTAGGGGATTTGACTTTGGGAGACAATCGATAATTGACCGCCACGATAGCTACGCCTTTATTTTTTAAAGCTTCGGGAATGAATTTTTCGCCACTAGTAAGCCCCCCTCCATGAAACCATATCACGGTAGCGAAATCCTCATTTTCCGGATAATACACATCTAATACACATCGCTCTTTTTCATAAGGATCCGTTGAATCGTCTCGATAAGCAATGTTTGACTTGAGAGCATAATCCAACTGCTGCCCTTGTGCTTGCAGTACCCATAGAAAAAGAGTCGTCACAACCCATAATGACTTTTTTAGATTTAATTCATTCATAGCTATGACCTAATTATCTTCCTTTATTTACCTATTTAGAGCGGAGAAATGATGAGGTTCCTGAATTTAATACTACCACTCTTGACCTGCAACAAGAGATAACCACTTGTCAATTCATCATCTTCAAAATCGATCATTTTTTGGCCATTAATCCAAGTCTGGATATGTGCTCCTTCCACCTGCAAAACATATTCATTCCACTGGTTCTTAGTAGTAATTTGATTCAAAGGTGATTTTCTACCCACGATGGATCCCGTTCTCCATTGTTGCTCAATGTGATCATCCCAAATATTCGCCTCATAACAATTTTTTGCCGACAAATCCTTTTGTTGACATCTAAAAAAAATACCCGAATTGACCCCCTCTATAGGGTAAAATTCCGCCTTAAATTTGAAGTTTTGATAAGGCGCCTTCGTGGCCATATATCCGCCAATAGCGTCTGAAACTCCGGTCAATTCATCATCTTGAAAAGTCCAATTAGCTGTTTCTGAAATTTCCCAATCCTCTCCTTGCTCTGTAAGGAGTCGCTTTGATTTGCCTCCAGGAGAAGTGGTTTGACAGCTCACTAAAGTAAACAAGAGAAGCGAAAGAATATAAAAAGTTTTGAATCGATTAGTAACCTGCATAGCCTCGCTAATTCAATTGATCCTTTTCTTTGAGTAATTCATCAGCTGAATAGTATCCCTCTTTTGATTGGATTTGAGTCCTTACCGCTGCTACCTCATTTGGTTTAACAATAGAAGCTTTATTGCCAAATGAATTGCGCACATAAGTGAGTACTGAAGCAATCTCCTGATCATTTAACAACCTTCCAAAAGCCGTCATAGGAACCTGCCCTGGATATGTCTTACCCAACACGTCTATTTTACCCATAACCCCCTTTAACGCAATTTTTATAAGGGTGCTCTTATCACCAGTCACCCAATCCGTACCTGCTAATGGTGGGTAACCAGAAGAGCGTAAGCCCAGTCCATTTGGTTGGTGGCAGGTGCTACAATAGCCATCTCGACCATATATTTCTTTGCCTATGACATAAAGTGCCAGGTCATCACCTTTTAAGTCCGTCACCAGCTCCTCCGAGTGATCCACTACGATGTCTTGCTGATTCAAATTGGCAAAGGCTGCAGTATAGGTCTCTAACATCCAATCATCCAATGTTTTAGTCGCAGCGGCAGACAATATTTGACGGCCTATTTCGGGCTCCATCCAGGTAGCAGCAACGATGGCTTCCAACCTTACTTGACTATGCTCATCAGCTCCTGCTGCAATTAATAAGGCATCTCTATTGGGTATGTGATTTCCAGCATACCGCAATACCCTGACTGCCGCTGCACGCAAGCGGTAATCTTCATCTGAAAATACTGTTTCCAATAATTCATTATCAATGGCATTCATCCCCCAACTCACCCATAATGCCTCCAAAAGGTAATGTCCGTATTGTGGGTCATTTTGATCCAATTCACTGATCCAGAGTTTAAGCTCATCCATTACCTGCTGGGAATCGCGGCCTCTTAACTCGCGCCTGCTCCGGTACCTATTTCTATATTCAGGTAATTTTAAATTCTCCAATAAAACACTTATCGGAGCCTCCCCAACCTGAGGAGGTTTAATAAGCGGCCTTGAAGGATAGGTTATTCTATAGATGCGACCATGCACATGATCTCTTAAAGGGTCTCTCGCATTATGTTGCATATGCCCCACCAATACATTGTGCCAATCTGCCAGATAAAGTGATCCGTCAGGTGCAAATTCCATATCCACAGGCCTAAAATTCGGATCCGTTCCTACCACAAGGTCTTGTCTATGCGCGGTCTTATAACCCGTACCCTCCGGCATCACTTGATGCTGTTTAGTTCCCAAAAAACCAATCGTATTGTTAATCAAAAGATCTCCTTGCACGTCATCTGGAAAATGTCGGCTCGACACAAATTCCAATCCTGAGGTTGGCCGTACCCGATGTGCCTCTTCAATCAAATTTCGAGATTTTGGAGACGCTACGCCATATTTTGATTTTATTGATCCCGGCATCATCCAATGAACATCCGGTCCTGAAGTTTCACAAAAGAAAAATTGACCCCAATCATCAAAAGCAATACCCCATGGATTGGGAATTGATAACTGCGCGGTTCTCTCAAGTTGTCTTCTATTAGGATTATATCTATAAAATCCACCATTAGTTGCCCTTACCGGTCCATAAGAAGTTTCGACGTTGGTATGAAGGAAAACGCCTTCGGCCATATAGATAGCCCCCGATGGATCTGCGGTAAACGCGCTGATCGCATGATGGGTGTCATGATCATCAAATCCACTAAATAAAATTTCCATTTTATCTGCATGATCATCTCCATCCGTATCGGTATATAATTTAAGATTGGTGCCCTGAGAGATATAAACTCCCTCTGGGGCCAATTCAAAACCAATTGGCAGGTGTAATCCATCCGCAAACACCGTTTGTTTATCTGCTTTACCATCACCATTGACATCTTCCAAAATAAGTAATTTGTCATTAGGCTTTGTATCTCCAGGTCGATAATGGGGGTAACTTGGCATGGTTGCGACCCATAATCGCCCCTTGTTATCGAACGACATCTGAACAGGATTGGCTAGGTCTGGGAATTCTTGTTCTGAAGCAAATAATTCAATTTTGTAACCCTCGGGAACAGTGAAGGTCGCCAAAGCCTCATTACCATATAGATACGTTACATCTTCTTCATCTAAGTAATTGGTTTTCACTTGCGGTAAGGTACGGGTTGCTGCGTCTGCCAAAGTCACGTCATATGATTCACGGCTCATTATTTTCCATATCGCAGTATCCCTATTGAGGGTCATTTCCCTTATTTTTTCTAGCTCTGCGGGATAATTTTCCGGACCAAAAGGATCATACCTCCTGCCAAAAACGTGTACCCCATTTGGTATTTTATAATCATTTTGCCAAAACCAGTTTTTTTCTAAAACTGCTTTTCTTACCTCCTCCTTATCCAAGTCATATAAATTCTTACCTGACCCAAAAATGGCTTGAGACAAGTATTCCGAAAAGATGCGATAGCCTTCGTTATTTAACTGCGAACCATCGATGGTCAAGATTTGATTGGCAAACCATTCAGTACTCGGATGAAACACATCCACAAACATTACTTGTTCTTCTTGTGCAACCTTTTTCATTCCCTCACTGTACCTTTCTAATCGACTATTTTCTTCCTTTCCATTTGGTAAATCGAATTGATTGGAAAGATCTTGAAAGGCAATCGGCGAAACGAGTACCAACTTGGGCGTCGTCTTGCCATTGTATGATTGTTCTTTGGTATGGAGAACAAAGGCCCTAAGCTCTTCCAAATAACGCGACAACCCCTCTTCACCTTCAAACGATTCATTAAATCCAAAAAAGGCAATTATGACATCCGACTTCAATTGTTGCAACCACTCATCTGGTGTAGCAAAATGCCCCTCACTTCCCGACTTTTGAGCCAAATCCTTCTGGAATTTATCCGCTCCTGGAAATGCCCAAGGCGAGTTCCTACCGGAATGTGGTCTAAATCCAGGTGTATCTCCCCCATCACACATATTTCTGATGGTTATAAGGCTATCAGAAAAATGAAGATGCACCGCTGTCTCAAAATAGCCATAGTTGATCATGCGAGCACCTAAATTATTCCCTATCAAGACAATATGATCTCCTTTTCGTAAGTCGATGTGCTCGGATTCAGTGCAACTATTCAGACCAAAAAGAGCTATAAAACATCCCAAAAGGATACATTTAAAATTAAGATAAGGTACCCTCAAATCCATGAGGTACTCCTTGAAAAAGGAGGCGTTGTGTTCCATTTTTTAGATTTAAATAAATTACAAATTAATCATTTACCTTCTAACTTCCTACTTCTCAGATTTTTTGCGTACATAGATAATCACATAGTTATTTTCAATTTAGAAAATTATTAATTAATTTCCTTCTTAATTAAATCCTATGCTCTTGCTTTCAGCTAAGAGTTTAACATTAAAAATAAAAAACAATGCCAGTTTTTAATATTAAGGTAAACGGAGCTATGCAAGCAGTGGACGTAGCCTCAGATACACCTGTTTTATGGGTGCTTCGAGATCACCTCGATTTGGTTGGAACCAAATTTGGCTGCGGTATTGCACAATGCGGTGCCTGTACAATTCACCTAGAAGGCGCAGCTGTAAGGTCTTGTTCGCTACCTATTTCCCAGGTAGGTGAAAAAACCATCACCACCATTGAAGGTCTTTCCGGGAAAATTGGCGCTGCAGAGCATGTGCTTCAACAAGCTTGGTTAGAACATGATGTACCGCAATGTGGTTACTGCCAGGCGGGGCAAATCATGAATGCAGCCTCACTTCTCGCAATCAACCCAAATCCAACTGATGAAGAAATTGATGGTGCCATGAGTGGCAATATTTGTCGGTGCGGTACTTATTTGAGGATTAAAGCTGCCATAAAAACAGCTTCAACTAAGTTAACTTAAATTGCTGATTATATGATACTTGTTAAAACAAAATACAATCGAAGATCCTTTCTGAAAGTTTCAGCAGCAACAGGTGGCGGTATGGTGCTTGGATTTAGCTGGCTTGCGAGTTGCAGTCCTACTAAGGAACAAATCTTATCAATGCCCGAAGCTTGGTTTGATATTAATGCTTACGTGAAAATTGGTGAAAATGGATTGGTAACCATCTTTTCTCCTAATCCTGAAATTGGGCAAAATATAAAAACTTCCATGCCTATGATCGTGGCTGAAGAATTGGATGTTGACTGGAAAAATGTAGTGGTCGAGCAGGCCGGACTTAGTGTTAAAAAATACACCCGACAAGTAGCCGGAGGTAGTCAGTCCATAAGACGTGGATGGCAAAGTCTGAGAATGGCAGGTGCGACAGCACGCCGAATGCTATTAGAAGCTGCTGCCAAAGATTGGCAAGTACCAATCAGTGAATTAAGCACCCAAAATGGTGTCATAACGCATACAATATCTGGCAAGAAAATAGGATATGGAGCTATTGCCTCTGCAGCTGTAAATATAAAAGTACCTGCAGAAATTAGCTTAAAAGATCCCAAGGATTTTAATATTATTGGCAAACCCACCAAGAACGTTGATGGAAAAAAAATCGTAACTGGAGCACCACAATTTGGATTGGATTTCAAAAGAGCGGGCATGCTTATTGCCATGATCGAGCATCCTCCTGCCTTTGGTATGAAACTAAAGAATTACGACCCAGCAATAGCCCTTAAAATGCCTGGCATTAAAGAGGTGATGGTCGTTAATACTAAGCCAAGCGAAAATCAATGGTCAGATATCAATGCATTTTCAGAGATCATAGCCGTAGTTGGTGAAACCACTTGGCAGGTAATGCAGGCCAAAAAATCTTTAATTATTGAATGGGAATGGGATTCTAATGGTGAAAATTCTGCTGATCACAACGCAAAACTTGATCAATCCCTTCTCATCACAGACATAGAACCCTCTAGAAAAGATGGAAATCCTGAGGCTGCTTTTCAAAATGCCCACCAAGTAATTGAACGCTCGTACAGCGCGCCTTTTTTGGCCCATAACACTATGGAGCCAATGAATTTTTTCGCAGACGTCACCCAAGATAAAGTGGAACTAATAGGGCCCATTCAGACCCCTGAAGCCATGAGTAACAGTGTGGCTAGTTTACTTGGCGTACCTCTTGAGCGTATATCCATCATGCTGACCCGAATGGGCGGAGGATTTGGGCGAAGATTGTATGGCAATTTTGGATTAGAAGCTGCCGCCATTTCACAGAAAGTGGGTCACCCCATTAAACTCATTTATTCAAGGGAAGATGATATGACACAGGGGGTTTATAGACCTGCCTACAAAGTCAAATATCGTGCGGCATTAGATGCTCAAAATAATTTAACAGCATTTTCGGTACATGGCTCTGGCATACATGAAAGCCCCGTTTATGAAAATCGATTTCCAGCAGGTACTGTTGATCATTTTTTAGCCTTGAAATCAACAATCGATTCAAATATTTCGACAGGGGCATGGAGAGCTCCTCGGTCAAATTTTATTGCTGGGGCTGAACAGGCCTTTTTGGATGAGGTAGCAGAGTTAGCGGGAAAGGATCCAATTGATTTTAGACTTGAGTTGTTCGATAGAGTCAAAAATAATCCGATAGGTGAGCTAAATGATTATGACCCTTCTAGATACGCTGAGGTACTCAAATTGGTCAAAGAAAAGTCCAACTGGGGGGCCAAAACCGAAGGTGTATACAGAGGGGTTTCCGCTTATTTCTGTCACGATTCCTATGTAGCACAAGTACTTGACATGGTCATGGATAAGGGCAAACCAAAAGTGAAAAAAGTGTGGTGCGCTATTGATTGCGGAATTGTAATCAATCCAGAAGGCGCGATCAATCAAGCAGAAGGTGGTATTATTGACGGTATTGGACATGCTATGTTGAGTAGCTTAACTTTTGATAATGGTTTTCCTCAGCAAAAAAACTTCGACACCTATCCTTTGATCCGACATCATCAGGCCCCTTTGGAGATAGAAGTGTTTTTTGTTGATAATGGCATTGATCCAACGGGATTAGGTGAACCAAGTTTGCCTCCTATAGCAGGTGCCTTAGCTAATGCGCTTTATAAAGCCACGGGCAAACGATTGTATAAACAACCTTTTTCTCAACAAGACATCGTGATGGGTTGAGGCTAAATGATTAAATCTAAGACTATTGACATCAATAACGGTGGTAAGTGTTTCAATTACTGAAACTTGGTATGGTCTGTGTTTTTTAAGAGAGGATTATCAACTTTCAACGATTTTTCCTTAACGAGAATCTGTGATTCCGTTGAAGATCTTGTTTTACGTTCTGTCAATTTGAAATGAAATACTTGTTTTTATTTTTAATATGCGTGACCTTTAATGAATCTCAGGCTCAAATACCCGTTGGATTACAAGCGCCTGATTTTTCGCTGATCGGTTTTGATGGCAACCAGGTGACCCTTAAATCTAGCCAAAGTAAAATCACCATTGTTAATTTTTGGGCTAGCTGGTGCGGCCCTTGTGTCAAATCATTGCATGAAACCATCATCCCTCTTTACAATGAATATTCGCGGGATCAATTGGACGTTATTGGAATTAGTAATGATTTAAAAGAAGATAAATGGCGTGCTGCAATTGATAAACATCAAATCCCTTGGGCCAATGTTTGGGATCAAAACCGCGCTTTGGTTAAAGCTTATGGCGTTCCTGCAATTCCAACTTACTTTTTACTGGATACGTCAGGAAAAATCATTCAATCAAATATCTACGCCAATAAGCTCAAGTCAGCTGTAAAAAAAGCTCTTCAAAAATCATACAATTGACGATTATTCATCATCAGAACGTAACAATTGGCCCTCTTACCTTCGATTGCGCTTGTATCGGCGACCCGAATCATCCACTTGTTTTTTTGCTGCACGGATTTCCCGAAAGCAATATCATGTGGCAGCGACTTATGAGTGATTTGTCTGCTCAAGGTTATTATTGTGTTGCGCCTAACATGCGTGGCTACAGCGCTGCGGCCCGGCCGAAATCCTTATTTGAATACGGCGCTGATAAACTTATTCAAGATGTTATTGACATCGCTACTTACTTTACCTCAGAAAAATTTCATCTAATAGGACACGATTGGGGAGCCGCCATAGGATGGCAAACAGTAGGTAAATTTCCTGAATTATTTCATTCATGGACCGCACTTTCTGTCCCACACCCTAACGCACTCGGAAAAGCCATAAAATCAGACAAGGTACAACGAAAAAAAAGTCAATACATCTTTTTTTTCTGCTTAAAATGGATTCCCGAATGGTACCTTTTAAGAAAAAATTGTCGGAATTTAAAGAAAATATGGAAATCAGCCACAGCTCTTGAGGTCTCTGAATATCTGAAAATTTTAGGAGATAAAGAAGGTTTAAGAGCCGCGTTAAATTATTATCGAGCAAACTTTGGCCGCAACCGGCCACGTTTACCAAAACATATAATAACCACACGCACACTGTATATCTGGGGAATCTATGACGTAGCAATAGGAAGTATAGCCGCCAATTATTGCAAGCGTTATACCTCAGGACCTTTTATTTTTTTGGAATTAAATGCAGGACATTGGCTTATTCAAACCCAATATGAAAAGATCTATAAGGCCATTATTAATCATCTGCAATAGTTATCAATTCAAATAATCAGCAGGAACCAGGCGATGCCCCTTCTGGTCATCGCAAACCGCGAAACTAAATCCTCTTTTAAGGCTAAAAGCACCATAGTTTCCTTGAATATCTATCGCGATAAATCCGACTTGTAAATCCTTCGTATCAGGATGTATTTTCATGATTCGTTTGACAATTTCTTCACACGCCTGCTGTGGCGATTTTCCATTTCTCATGGCTTCCACGACCATGGCACTTCCCGCTGTCCTGATCACTGCCTCACCCAAGCCAGTAGCTGCAGCGGCGCCTACTTCATTGTCTAAAAATAAACCCGCTCCAATGATCGGTGAATCCCCTACGCGTCCATGCATCTTGTAGGCAGCCCCGCTAGTGGTACACGCACCTGCCAGATTACCCATCGAATCCAAGGCGATAGAACTTATGGTGTCGTGATTTTCAATATTGATAATGGGTTGATACTTAGCCGCTAACTTCCATGATTCCCATTCTTTTTTGGACAACTCAGATAATAGGTTGGTTTCTTTGAAGCCCTGACTCATTGCAAATAATTTCGCTCCATTGCCTACCAACATCACATGAGGTGTTTCTTCCATCACTTTGCGCGCTACAGAAATCGGATTTTCAATGTCTTGAAGAAACGCCACCGATCCACAATTGCTGTGGTAATCCATAATGCAGGCATCTAAAGTAACAATCCCCTCCCTATCTGGATAACTGCCTATTCCGACGGTCCTAACTAGTGGATCTGATTCTACTACTCGTACCCCTTGCTCGACCGCATCAAGGGATGTTCCTTGGGCTTGTAAAACAGACCATGATACTTCATTGGCCATCAATCCATGGTCCCAAGTGGAAATAACCGTGGGTCGGCCTGTGCTCTTGGTATCTTTTTTTTTCGCTAAAACAGGCAATGAAATACCTGATGTCAATAATGTACCCGCCTTAATAAAAGATCTTCTTCTCATAGTTATAATTTCATGGTCGGCAATACGCAACTAATTGCCCACCTACCTGTAATATAAAAAAGGTTGTCATCTTACGATAACAACCTTTTTGAGTTTTTTAAGTTAATAGCACTTGAGTTAACTAACCTCCTGCAAATATATACCCACAACCCTTTTCTTGGGCCCTACCTAATGCCCATACACCTGATGGAACCAATTGGATGCCAGGAAGTAATCCATTGACCCAATCATTATAAACCTCAATTGGATCCAAATTCATGTTTTTTGCTGCCACACTGCTAAATACTTTTGTTGCTAAATTACAAGCACAAAACAAAGCTCCTCGCTCCTGAAGCCGCTTCACACCATCGATACCTGGGAGCGGGAAATCTTTCTCCTTTGGCTCATATACAGTGTTTCTTAAAGATGGTGCATCAGTATATGGATCATTAACTCCAGCTATCGCCCCAAGTTGATATTTTTTCCAAATCTGATCATTAAAGGCATACATTAATCCTGAATGTCTAAAGACGGTCATGGCAGTTATATCTGAATCCGCACTGCCTGTTTCATTGTTACTGGCATAAAAAGCCCAATTCCAAATCACAGGTAAGCCACCATGAGGCGTAGAACCATCATAAACAATTCTATGACTTCCTTTGATCTGATCAAACCAATCTTCGACCCGAACAAATTTGGTTGCTGCCAACTCATCTGAGGCGGCATAAGCCGTATTTGTCAGAAAAGGAAGCGATGTCGCCGTGACTCCTAAGGCCATCGCACTGAAGAATTTTCTTCTCGATTTATTGTTATTTTTCATTTTTAGGTTGTTATAATTGACTGAAAATGAATTTAATGAAAATAAGCTTATTTTATTAAATAAACCAAAAAACTTGTTCACTTAGTTTTGATGACATCATACGTCTCTTTATAAAAATCAATGATGGGTTGAAAAGGTCCCACTTGATGTTGTTCGATGGTGAATGAATCTACGTAAGGTGGGTATGGTGTGGAAACAGGCTTTTTCATGCGATCAGGGAAATCTAAATCTAAGTGCATTTTTTGAGGTCGTTCATGCTGATTAATAAAACCAGCAACATCATATGCCTCCTCATCAGTCAAGAGGGGTTGCTCAAAAGTTGCACCAAATGGCATATTGGCCTTAATAAATTGCGCCGCAGTAATCACCCTTGTCATTCCAGCCCCATTATTGTACGAATCTCTACCCCATAAGGGTGGGTATTGATATCTTTGCGTATCAGTGAATTTCATTCCCTGACCATAATTCCCATGACATACGCTGCATTTTAAATCATATATGGCAGCGCCATTGTATAGATTGATGGGTCTATTGGGTAATGTAATCTTTGCAAAACCTTGACCATTCACTTGACCATTAGCAGGTGCCTCTTTGTTCAACCAAGTCAAATAGCTAACTAGGGCCATCAATTCCTTGCTCTCTATAGGTAACGACCTGCCATTTAAGCTCCGCTGCATGCAGCCATTTATACGTTCTTCGATAGTACCTATTTTATTTTCACGACCTCGGTACTGCGGAAATCGGCTGATGACCCCGATAAGCGAACCAGCGAATGGCTTTGTGCCCACACCTAAATGACAGTTGCCACAAGCCAAGTCATTGCCCGAATAAATTTTATCCCTATTATCGGCGTTGAATCCTATGTAATCAGGGGTATTCTTAAACAATTCAAAACCATATCGTATCAGCTCATTTTCTGGTGAATCTCCCAACATTGACACATCGTAGTCCTTATTAAAAAAACTGATTACTTCGGATAGCGGTTCAGACTTCTTCCATTCAAGATAGCCCTGGTAAGCAAGTACTACTGCGCCCCCTAATAAAAAAATAAATAGACAAATTATATTGAAATTTGTGATGACATTTTTAAGATCGGTCAGAAATGATTTCTTGTCCATGATAATTCCTACGCAAATTACTCAAATCAACACTCATGTGAACAAAAAAAATTGAAAACTTAAGCGATTGAACCTCATGAAGGTATTGACTAACCAAAACGTATCTTAAAAATATTGCCAGGCAATTTCAGACTTAAACTTGTAATGTTTACTTAACGGAACTTCAATCCATTTCAGTATAAAAAAGATAAAATTCGCATTACGAAAAGGGGAATTGGTGTGATTTTCTTTGGCATAAAAAAAGTCGCCATGCTACCATGACGACTTTGCATGAGCCTCCTGTCGGATTCGAACCAACGACCCGCGCATTACAAGTGCGCTGCTCTGGCCAACTGAGCTAAGGAGGCGAAAAAACGCATCTTTTCAAATGCGTGTGCAAATCTAATCTAGCAAGTGATTATTGCAAACTAGTAGCTACTTTTTTTAGGCTTGTCTCAAAATAATTAATTGTTCCTTTAATCCCGCCAATTCTTCCTCTGCAAGTTTGATTTTTTCATTAAACTCTAATTTAAGCTTATCAGCATTTTTGGAAGCTGAGAAAAAATCAATATTGGTCTTCCAAATATTGACATCACTTTCGAGGGAAGAGATTTTTCGCTTGATCTGAACATCCTTTTGATGCATTTTAACTTCGGCCTGAGGTCCTTGTTTCAATTGGGTCACCTGAAGATGCATTTTTATTTCGTTTCGCTCTTCCTCCGATATCCCATCAGCAGCAAGAAGATTTGCTATCGCCTTATCAAAAGACTCATTCATCTTTTTAATGAAATTCCTAGGAACATACCCAATAGCCATATAAGCATCTACGATCTTGAAAATTTGCTCAAAACTTATTTCAGAAGACTTTGAAAGCAAATTGAGTTCTTCAATAATCGCCTGCTTCTTGACATAGTTTTCCTCATAATCCTTGGTCTGTATCTGACTTTTGGCTCTTTTTTTATCGAAAAAAGAATCACAAATTAATTTGAATTGATTGTATATTTTATTACGATATTTATCAGGGACGGCTCCTATTTCACGCCATTGACTTTGAAGTTGTTTCAATTGATCCGTGACCTTGTCCAAGTCGTCTTCTGAACTATTTAGTTCTTCAGCACGCGTGACTAGTACTCGTTTCTTTTCAAGATTCTCTTGCTTCTCGGCATCAAACTGCTTAAAAAATTCTGCTCTTATAGCGAAAAATTGCTTAAAATATCCCCAAAATAATTTATTGATTTCTTTTGATTTTTCTCTCGGAATACCTCCAATCAAATCCCATTTATTTTGAAGCTCAGCTACCTTTTTTGATGCTGTATTCCAGTCTTTTACTGATCCAGATTCAAAATTCGCATACCCCTGAATCTCCTCTACCAAGGCCCTCTTCTCGACAAGATTCTCATTGAACGACATCTTCAATGTCTCCAAATACGCCCTTCTATTGTTGTAAATCTCATCGGAGGCAGTTTTAAAACGTTGCCATAATTCTTCTTGATTTTCTCTAGGTACTGGCCCAACCAACTTATACTCTTCATGTAAGTCATTGAGTTCCTTAAAGGCGGTGTTTAAATTACCATTGATATTGAGATTTTCTGCCTTCTCGCACAATTCAGTTTTGGCAATTAAATTTTTCTTTCTATCAAGATCTTTTAACTCAAAATAGATGCTTCTAGAATCGTAAAAGCGATCCATCAATGCATTATAGTTGGCCCATAAGGACTTATTCTGATTGCTCGGTACCTGGCCGATCGCTTGCCAAGTAGCCTGTAGCTCTTTGATCAATTTGATGTCAATATCAAAATTATTATCAACTATGTCTCTAAGCTGATCAAGAAGGGTATTTTTCTTCTTTAGGTTTTCTTCTTTTTTATTTTCAAGTTGCGTAAAAAATTGATGTCTTTTTTGATTTAATCTTTGATAGATTTCTTCAAATTCGGTGTCCAACAAGTCTCCTTTGAATAAAAAGTCTTCGGGATTCACACCTTCCTCTTTTTGGTAATTCGCCAAGGCAGCCGATTTTTCTTCATTAAATAAATCGTCAAATCTTAATTTCAAATTACGAAGGTGACGAGATACTTTTTTTATCTCTGTTTCTTTCTCCAGCTCTTTGATAAATTCAACAAGAGAACCTTTATTGAATTCGGTTAGATCAATAAATTCATCTTCGGACGTCGGGGGTACTTCCGCTTTGACCTCCTCCAATTCATTATCTTCTGAGGTATTATCAACAATAACTAGATCTAATACCACGTCCTCTTTTTCCTTTTTAGCTTTTGGTTTTTTTTCCTTAGCTACCTTGATAACAGGCTTTTTCTCTTCGGGAACATGGCCACTGACCTCAGACTCCTCCTGCGTTTCTTTTAAATTGTTAACGCCATTATGAGCTCCTTTAATCTCATCTCCTATCAATTCAGCTTCCTGCTGAACGTTTTCCGAAATTTGCTCTTCAGCTAGTTCTTTCGGCATCGGCTTTTCATTTTCCATATCTTCTGTTCACAAACCTAAATCCACCTCAAAAATAATCAGATCAAATCAATTTAATCTGGGATCAGTCGGATAATTCGCAATTACCCTATACTTTCCACCCATTTCTTTAAGAACTTCTTTCCAAAGATTCTTTGGATCAAAGTCAAATATGAGCTTTTCATTTTTATTTTTATATACAATCCATGATTTTGCTTTCAGCTCATCAACCAACTGCCCCGGCGACCAACCCGAGTAACCTATAAAAAATTTATAATCTTCACGGTTGATCTGCCTTGTATCAATTAGGGTCATCAATCGATCAAAATCTCCTCCCCAAAATACGCGATCCATAATTTGCATACCAGAATCCAATAATACCTCATCTCTATGCACAAAATGCAACGTGTCATGATGAACTGGTCCGCCTACAAAGAGCGGCGCTTTGAAATAGGGCACTTCTTTTACCACACTTCCAAATACGGTATCCGCCGACCTATTAAGAACGAATCCAACAGTCCCGTTTGAATCATGCTCACAAATTAAAATAACCGTTCTTTCAAAATTCGGATCAGGTAAATAAGGCTCAGAAATCAATAAATCTCCTGGTGCTGGATCTACCCAATTATCACTTACAAAAAAATCCATCTTAATGCAACGCTGCTTTTATAGGTAATGACTTTAAAATAATCGCCTCGTGTTCCGTCATTTCGCCCAGTCTCTTATAGACGCTCTTTTCGTCGAAATAGTTTAAACACATCCGAACAAAAACTTCACCATGACGAGCTTCCGACGCCCATAATCTATGATAAAATGACTTTAATTCGATTTCTTGAATATTTTCATAAACCAACTTGAAGCGCTCAGCTCCTCTAGTTTCTACGATGGAAGCCAATAATAATCGATCCATAAACCTTTCTTCTCTTCCACTTCTACAGCCCTCTATCAGCTGCTTCACATACAAGTCTTGTCCTATTTCATGAGGTAAGAGAAGTCCTCTTGACAATAAAATATCATGAACATCTTTGAAATGCTGCAGTTCCTCTATTCCAATATCAATAAGCTCCCCCATGATTTTTACACGGTCGGGAAATTTCGCCACAAAACTCATAGCCATAGCCGAAGCCTTACGCTCACAATTGGCGTGATCTAGTAAAAAGGTATCAAAATCTGATATTACAGCCTGAATCCATTCATTACTACTCTCAATCCTTAAGTCTATTCGGTACTTCAATTATCTTCGCATTTGAAATCTGACAAAGAAAGCAATTTTATTTTGTTTTATACAAATAGATCACGATCATGAATGATATTTCAAGCTTAAGAAAAGAATACGCGAGTGCGCAACTAGATATGGGTAGCATAGAAAAGTCCCCACTTATACAATTTGAAAAATGGTTTCAGGATGCGCTCAGAGCGGATATTTTAGAGCCCAACGCGATGGTCTTAAGTACGGTAGATACTGCCTCAAACCCTTCTCAACGCACCGTTTTACTCAAAGAACTGGATGCCTCAGGGTTTGTGTTTTTCACCAATTACAGCTCTCAAAAAGCCCAACAATTGGATCTGCATCCTTATGCCTCGCTTCTTTTTCCTTGGTACACACTCGAAAGGCAAGTAAGTATCAGAGGAAAAGTAGAAAAAGTCGATATAGAAACTTCCAGAGCTTATTTTTATAGCAGACCATATGGAAGTCAATTAGGGGCATGGGTAAGTCGACAAAGTAGTTCCATTGAATCTAGAGAGATTCTTGACGCAAAATTGGCTGAGCTCAAGTCAAAATACCCCGTAGGTACCGTACCCTTTCCTGACTTCTGGGGTGGCTATCGGCTGATTCCGACGACTATCGAATTTTGGCAAGGTCGTCAAAATCGCCTCCATGATAGAATTCTATATGAAGCTGTGGGGTCAAATTGGAACATTAAGCGCTTAGCTCCTTGAGTCAGGAGCATTATTTTGAGCGGTACGCTTGGCAGCCTCCTATAATGCCAGACTATGTGCCCCCGGAAGATCTAGAAATGGTCATTGTGGTGCACGCCTATAAAGAACCTGATTTACTTTCCGCCATTTCATCGCTCTTAAATTGCACACCAATACCATGCAAAATGGTTGTTTTAGTGGTTATCAATGGGCCAGAAGATGGCTTGGTAGAGGATCTTTTAATCAATCAACAGTCGTACGATGCACTCCAAAACTTGAGTACTGGCACGCTCATCCAAATTAAAGCTATCCAGATTTATTTACCCAAAAAAAAAGCTGGAGTAGGACTTGCTCGCAAAATTGGTATGGATGAAGCCGCCCGTTGGTTTAAGAAACTCAATAAATCAGGAATCATTGTCAGCTACGATGCTGATTGTCGCTGCAGTCCTGATTATTTGAGTTGTATCCATAACGCTTACAAAAATAAAAAGTTACAAGCAAGTGTCATCTACTATGAGCACCCACTAGACGAGGAAAGTGGCATTATCGCTTATGAATTGGGTTTGAGGTATTATATAGACGCCTTGAGATATAGTGGTTATCCTCATGCCTATCAAACATGGGGATCTTGTATGACCATAAAATCAGCTCATTATTGCAAATATGGCGGCATGAATACCCGAAAAGCGGGTGAAGACTTTTACTTTCTCAATAAAATGGCAATTCAACCTGGTTTTTTTGAGCTCAATAATACAACCGTTTACCCTTCTGCACGTATTTCGGATAGGGTTCCTTTCGGGACAGGACGAGCGCTTGGAAACTATCTCTCGCATCCAAATGAGCCATTTAGCACCTATCATCCGCAAATCTTTAAAGATTTGAAATCATTCTTGTATGTCCTTCCACATTTGGCTAAAAAGCAAAAAATAGCGCTTCCCGAAGCTATTGAAACTTATTTGGACTCAATTTCTTTTTCAGACCAATTGACTAAATTATTAAAAAATAGCGCCAATGACGCGTCCTTTTTTAAACAATTTTTTGGTTGGTTTGATGCCTTTTTGATTCTCAAATATGTCCATTTTGCCAGAGATAATTATTATGAAAATATTGATCTTTCCACTGCACTCAGCTCATTAAATACCAATTATTGGAGAATAAATGCATTTGACAAAATGGTGGTCAAAGATCAATTGATGGCAATTAGAACGCTAAATCGAAGACCCCTCGAGACCTATTAATAATTAAAATACCATGAATAGTCGCTTATAATATCCATAAAGACGATGTCTTAGTCAAATACCCGAATAGTAAAAGCCATATAGTGAAGTGTTATAAATAAGGTAATACGGGCACATAATATCAGTTTTTAACTTGGACACGCTCAAGCCAAGAAATACCTAGGTAATTTGATTCAAAATACTACTCGTAACCATATGGTTTTGTACGTCAAAGACGTCACTGTGTTGATCAAATCTCAAAGAATCATTCACTTGACAAGATAATTTCACCTTTCATCACAGTTTATAATATTTATAAAATTATTTTTTGACTAATTTTACGGCAATTAATGTAATAAAAAATGAAACATAATTCAATTGTATTTAATAGCCCTCAGTGAATTAAGTACCGAGTAATGTAATTAATCTTCTGAAAAAAATCGCTGGATCCAAATAGGTACTATATGAGAATTATTTATTCCATTCTTTTCCTTTTTTACATAACCATTTTAAAAGCACAAGTACCTACGACTATCAGCTACCAAGCATTAGTCCGAGATGCTCGAGGTCATTTATTGATCAGTAAAGAGGTAGCTATTCAAATTGGGTTGAAAGTATATTCAAGCCAAGGTATCTTTCTTAGATATGATTATAGTGAAAGACATGTGGCAACCACCAATGCCAATGGGCTGCTGACATTAGAAATTGGCACTGGTGAGCCCTCCTTTGGGACTTTCTCCAAAATTGATTGGACCTATGGGGAACATTACATAGTAGTAGGCATTGATCCGGAAGGAGGAGGAACTTACTCCATATCGGGAGAATCCAAATTATTGAGTGTGCCTTATGCATTACATGCCAATACCGCCGAAACAATTAGAGGTACCTTAAACGAATTGGATCCATTATTTTCTCAATCAGTAGCTGCCACGATTACCGAAGACGATAAGAGCAAGTGGAATACAGCTGAGCCCTCTCTTGATTCTCTAGCTATCGCCTCGATGGGTTTTGGTCCCACATTGAACGAAGACCAAGTGGATCAATTCGCATCAAATAATGGCTATTTGATTGCCGAAGTATCTCAAGACCTTAGTCTAGGTGCTAATAATATAACAGGGACAGGAACAATAACCGCGACCACCTTTATAGGAGATTTAAATGGCACTATTAATACGGCAACCTCTGCGGTTACCCAACCAGCTGGGGATAGCTCTACAAAGGTGGCGACTACCAAATTTGTGAGTACTGCCACTGAGAGCAAGGTGGCGGATGCCATCAATGATGGTATAACCGCAATCGCGCCATCTCAAAATGTAGTATTTGATGCATTGGCAATGAAAGCGCCTATTGCATCCCCTACCTTCACAGGAACGGTATCAGGTGTTGACAAGGCCATGGTGGGTTTGAGCAGCGTAGATGATACTAGCGATGCTAGTAAGCCTATAAGCACAGCCACACAGACCGCATTAGATTTGAAAGAAAATGCTGCCAATAAATCGACTGATGCGACTTTGGCCTCCAACTCCGATAACTTATTTCCATCAGTAAAAGCGATTAAAACCTATGTAGACGCGACCGTTGCGTCTGGAGCTCCTGATGCCAGTATCTCCACAAAGGGAAAGATCCTATTGGCAGGCGATTTGGCTGGCACAGCAGATATACCAACAGTGCCTGAGCTTCTCAATAAAGCGCCTATTGCATCTCCGACCTTCACAGGTACGGTAGCAGGAATTACAAAGGCCATGGTAGATTTGCCCAACGTAGATGATACAAGCGATGCTAATAAGCCTGTAAGCACTGCCACGCAAACCGAATTAGCTTTGAAAGCGCCTATTGCATCTCCTACCTTCACGGGTACGGTAGCAGGAATTACCAAGGCCATGGTAGATTTGCCCAACGTAGATGATACAAGCGATGCGAATAAGCCTGTTTCCACAGCCACGCAGACGGCATTAGATCTGAAAGCGCCGTTAACTTCCCCTACTTTTACTGGTATTCCGCTCGCACCCACTCCAGGTGCGGCCACAGACAATACGCAAATCGCGACAACAGCTTTTGTACAAACAGTGGCGGCAACCGCCGATAATCAAACAGCTACTGAAGTGGCTTCCACGGCTACAGGAACAATTGCCGCCACCAATGTGCAAGCAGCCTTAGCTGAAATAGACAATGAGAAATTAGCGCTAGCAGGTGGCACCATGACAGGTGCTTTAGCCATGAGTTCTCAAGACATTAGTGGCGTCGGTACGGTTACGGCCAACGCCTTCTCCGGAACTTGGGAGGGCAACACCCTACCTGTAGATAAGGGAGGTACAGGTGCCATAAATTTGACGGGCTATGTCAAGGCAAATGGGGCTTTGGCAATGACTGCGGCGACGACCATTCCTTCGACAGATGTGACGGGATTGATTACTAAGGTAAATGGATCGCTTCCAGATGGGGCCGGAAATGTGACGGTATTGATGGGAAATGTCACTACAGGAAC
This sequence comes from Flammeovirgaceae bacterium, assembly GCA_013204595.1. Lineage (GTDB taxonomy): Bacteria > Bacteroidota > Bacteroidia > Cytophagales > Cyclobacteriaceae > UBA4465. The sequence goes on along the minus strand of JABMNK010000030.1, from coordinate 615 downwards.
GCTAGCGGCGAGACCAGGAATTGCTGGAACCAACGGTAATATCTACGTAGTATCTGGAGATGGCGACTCGAACAATGATGGGCGTACCTATATTAGCGATGGTTCTGAATGGAATGAAGTCACGACCAATCAAGCAGCCACGGACGCTCGGTATCTTCAGTTGGCTGGGGGTACTTTGAGTGGCGACGTAGTGGTGCCTACCACCAAAAAGATCACCTTAACCGATGCACCCAATAGCACCACCGACGCAGCCAACAAGGGCTATGTAGATACTCAAGTAGCAGCAGTGGTTGCTGATCAAATAGTAGATGCTACAACGACCATCGCGCCATCACAAAATGCAGTGTTTGATGCCTTAATTTTAAAAGCACCTATTGCATCACCGACCTTCACAGGTACGGTATCGGGGGTAACCTCAGCAATGGTAGGGTTAGGTAACCTAGACAATACAAGCGATGCTAATAAGCCTGTAAGCACGGCTACACAAACAGCATTGGATTTGAAAGAAAATATAGCCAATAAATCGATTGATGTTGCTTTAGCGGACAACTCAAACGTCAAATTCCCTACCGAACTGGCGGTAAAGACCTATGTTGACAATGCAACAGCAGCCAT
>JABMNK010000029.1 GCA_013204595.1 Flammeovirgaceae bacterium | reverse complement strand
AATTAATGAACTTGCATTTCTCTTCTTTCCCATTGTAGTTAAATTTAAGTGTTTACTCTGTTTAAAACACTCTCTTATAATTTAACCCTTATTAGTTCACTTTTTGCTGACGGTATACAAGAGTACTAGGAGTCAACTACTTTGTAAAGCCATTTGAATATAAAACAGCAGGAACCAAGAACAATTATCTTAAAATACCTGCTGTACGGTTTCCAGGATGGCACTACTGTACCAATCCTAAAGGTGGCCGAATGAGGCAAGAATCACTAGGCCAACCCAATAAAAGGATTGGGTGCACTTCTTGTTGGGACGGAAAGAAAAATTATAAGTCAAAAATGATTCCTGTTAGGTTCGTTGCTGCATGTCCTTCTGGACATATTCAAGACGTCCCATTTAAAGAATGGGTTCATAACGGTTCTATTCCGAATGATGGTAAAGAACATGAACTTTCATATCGAACTGGTGGTGGATCTGGCGATTTAGGAAGTATAAAACTAGAATGTACTTGCGGAGAAAAAAGATCTTTAGCTGGATTAATGAATATTCGAAAGGATGGTGAAAATGTATTCGATAGTGAATTAGCTAGAATTGTTTTTGCAAAAGAAGAAGGGCATAATTTTGATAAGGATAATCCCAATAATGACAATTCAATGGGTCAATACTGCAAAGGTCACAGGCCTTGGCTTGGTCTAGAAGGTGTTAATAACCCTACAGGATGCAAAAAACATTTACAAGTACTGGTTAGAGGAGCCTCAAATGTTCATTTTTCTGACATTCAATCTGCAATTTACTTACCCGAAGGATCTGGAGATACAAATGAGTATGTGATTAATGTAATTGATGAAAAAGGTATAGAAACACTACGCGATTATTATCAGATGGAAAAAAATGGAACTCCAATTCTGAGTATTATATTATCTGATCATCCATTTGTGAAAAATGGATTTATTTCAAAAAAAGATATAATTAGCGGGGTAATTGGCCAAATTTCAACAGAATACTCAGATGAGAAAGAGATAGGAATGCCTGCTGAATTGAAATTGAGATTTGAGGAGTATGCTTACATATTGAAAGGAAGGAATTCTGAGAATGCTGATTTTAAAGCAATTGTAAAAACCTTTGAGGAGTACAATGAACAGTCTTTATTAGAGAGATTCTTTGACTGTGTAATTTTAGTTGAAAGACTTAAAGAAACTAGAGTTTTCAAAGGGTTTTCCAGAATTAATCCAAATAACAAGGTAGGTAAAGAAGAATTGTCAAATAAACCTGTAAACTGGTTGCCTGCCGTAGAGGTTTATGGGGAAGGTATATTTTTGAAGTTTAAGGATGATTTTGTGGATAAATGGCTTGACGAATATGGTGAGAAATTTACTGGAATAATTGATAGATATCATGCTGCAATGCACAAGAGAAGTCCTGAAGATGACCCTAGAGAGGTAAACCCATTTTTTATTGCTATGCATACTTTTTCTCATTTACTTATAAAAAAACTATGTTTCGATTGCGGTTATGGTTCGTCCTCATTGCGAGAACGGCTTTATTTTAGTGATAATTCAGATATAAGAATGAATGGTCTTCTAATCTATACTTCTTCAGGAGACTCTGAAGGTTCATTGGGTGGGCTGGTACGGCAAGGAAGAGATAAAAATTTAGGTCGTTTAGTGAAAAATGCTCTTGATGAGGCGAAGTGGTGTTCTGCAGATCCAGTCTGTTCTGATATAGGAAATTCAAGTGGGCAAGGGCCTGACAATGTTAATGGTTCAGCTTGTCATAATTGCTGTATAGTTCCAGAGACAAGTTGTGAAGAATTCAATATGCTTTTGGATAGGACTACAGTAATTGGCTCATTGGAAAGTCCTGAGCTTGGCTTTTTTCACCTAGATTAAAGGAGTTTAATTATTATGTTAAATAGAATTTCAGGGAGCGGTGGCCAGACAGAATAGCGAGGGTGTGGTGGCTCGTGGGTGGAAGTCATTATTCTGTCTAGATTTTTTGTTTACTTTTTCATCAATGGAAAAAGTAAAAGCCAAGCGGCTTGAGCGATCAAAGCGAACTCCTTAAATCCAATTAAACTATTTGTGAGCTGAACGATCTACTATACGGTGGGTCGGGAAAACACAAGTGTTTTACTCATACGCTTCAGGCATGCCGCACAAACCCCTCGTGATTCTCGCAAACTCGATTTGACAGGCTAGAGAATCGTACAGAGAAAAGTATGAGGAAACCTGTTGTGTGTGCGGTGCGAAAAACTCTTTTCGCGCGTTGGCCAAAAAAGAAAAATTATTAGTCACTTGGGATCAGGGCACGGCACAGGGCTGGTTGAGGCGCTGGCCCGAGCGGCTACTTAATATAACGGCTAATTATATAACACCATGATTAGAAGCAGAATCTAAAAGAACATCATTCAGAAACGTACACGTGATCGTCCAGCTCTGCTGGAGAACATAATATCACATTATGTAATCAAGCGGTACGATAATCGTCAAACAGCCACACAGCAAAAAACAATAGCATTGTTATATAATTTATATTATGTTAAGTAGATTATTTAATGACTAATCCATTCTTTGTATCTGTGTACTCAACGTCAACCTACTCATCATAGAGCTCGACAATCATTTCTATTTCTACCGACTGGCCTCTAGGCAACGATGCCATACCCACAGCAGCCCTTGCATGCCTTCCTTTATCTCCAAAAACGGCTACCATTAAATCTGAAAATCCATTGATTACCTTTGGTTGCTCGATAAAGTTTGGAGCAGAATTAACCATTCCGAGTACTTTAACAATACGTTTAACTCTCTTTAGATCTCCGATCATACTTTTAAGTACCGACAACTGATTAATTGCGGTTAATCTTGCTCCCTCATAACCTTCCTCTATCGAGACATCTAGCCCTAGCTTGCCCGTAATCTCACGTCCATCGGGGTATTTGGGACCTTTTCCTGCCAGAAAGATCAAATTACCCGTCTGTACGCCGTTGACATAATTGGCGACAGGCTGTGGTGGATTAGGAAGCACGATGCCGAGTTCTTTTAATCTCAATTCTGGATCATAACTTGGGTCAGCACTCCCTGCTTTGTGTTGCTCGTTGCAACTCATTACTAGGATGATGACCAATGGGTAAATAATTAAATTTATATAATGTTTTGTTTTTTTCATAAAATATTGATTATCAGTGTAATATATTATATTATTTAAAGTGTTTTATGCCCATTGATTGGTACAATTCCTGGACATAAAACAGCTTACCTTCTTTAGATGTCCATTCTATTTTCCGGATATCACTGATGTCGTTCAATGGATTACCATCCACCAGGATAAGGTCCGCTTTTTTTCCTACTTCAATGGATCCGTATAACCCTGCGACTCCTGCTATTTCTGCAGATTTGATTGTGGCCATTTTTAATACTTCAGCAATAGGAATCCCAGATTTGACATAAAGCTCTAGCTCTCGATGATATAAAAAACCAGGTAAGCCATCCGTTCCAGGTACAATTGCAACTCCTTTTTGATATAAATCAAAGACAACCTCTAGCATGCGCATATGCGCTTGTTCATAAATGTTGGTATTTTCTGTGGATTTAGGTAGGCCTCCCTTATAATAGCTGCGCTGATTAATCAAAGGTAGTCTGTTGACTATCGCCTGATAGGTCGGACTTGGCTCCCCCTTCTTTGAAATGAACATATGTTCAAATATCGAAACGGTTGGATCAACGATGATCTGCTTCGTTTTAAGGAGTTCAGTGAATTCAAGGTATTCACGGGAACTTAAATCGAGTTTAGCCCCATAATTGGCAACCATGGTAAACCGCAGAGGCGTGCGCGTATCTACTGTATCAGATAAGAAATTAAGAAATAACATATTCATATGTTGTATTTCGTCATAACCCTGATGAATGGCCTGTGAAGCAGTCATAAATGCCGGTATATGACCACTTACTTTCATTCCTAGATCATGTGCCTTGGTTGCCAAATCTTCTACCCATTCTGGTTTAATTGAGCTGTATAGTTTAATTTGTTGGTAACCCAAGTCTTTATATAACTGTATTTCATTAAGCCCCTCTGCCAAGCTATTTACTACATTTCGCTGATTGGCATATGGGCCAGGGCCATCGATAATACCACAAAAGGCTACTATACGTGGCCCCATAATTTGATTTTTATTAAATTGATCACTTAACGATTTCACCTGTTTATTATTTGCCAGATCTCTTACGGACGTTATACCCCCGGCCAAATATAAGGCACCTCTAAATTTGTCGTTGTGCGTATGCATATCAAACATCCCAGGCATCAATGTTTTGCCTGTCCCGTCAATAATTAAGGCATCCATTGGTACTACTGTTTTTCCGGTTGGAGTCATTTTGACAATGGTAGCACCGTTGACAAAGACGTCTTGATTGGTGTTTAGGCTACCTTCGGTATTAAATATATCGACATTCTTGATGACTAAATCATTAATGTTATGAGTTAGATTTTTAGCCAATTCATGCAGATATTCATTCTCAATGCTATCCTGTAAGGACTTCATCTTGGGTCGCATCGCTGTATAGTCCTCCCGTACAACATGCAGATTCCCAGAGATAAAGGCGATCATCTCACGATCCTCTAGCCAAAGGTATGTGGGATTAATGTCCAGTCCTTTGATCATGAGCAATTTGACGTTTAAATCAAGATCAAGGGTTATATCATAGGTTTGCTCTAGAACCGCTTCTCCTTTTGGGTATAAAGAAACGACACCACTTTCGGCGTCTAAAAGCAGCTGGGAAATAATTTCATAACTCGCGGGAGAGCCATCATATCTGAAATAGAGTTCATTTCCAGTGAAGGTCCCATGTGCCTCTTCACCTGAATTAATCCAGCTAGCAGTTTCCTCGTGACTTTCAAATTTCTCATCGACCGAATCTTTCAAGTAATTGACTCCGTTAACCAAGTGTTGAGTAATGAAATTACGCTCGTTTAGTTCTATTTTTTCCTTTAAAAGAGGTCCTCGCCCCCTATCTGTATAGGTATAATAAAATCCATATGTATTTTGTGCCTCACGCCATTTTTTATAAACACCTGCCGAACCTTCTCTAAATATCACTTCGTATCGCGTTGTGTCTGAACCATTGTGCAACAAGCTATGAACTGGATCACACCCAAAGAGTGTACCTAACAATACGAGTGAACCAATGAATGTGTTTTTCATAGGGCTATTTGTTCAAGTTTTTAATTACTATTTAATAACCTTGACTAGGTCTTATCATTCACTATGATTTCAATGTTTCATTGAAATATCTTAGCCAATTTCTACCTAATATTTTTTCAATCTCTTCTGCTTTATAACCTCTTTTTTCAAGTGCTCCTGAAATATATTTATGTCTTTCTGGACTGTCTAGTTCCGGAATCCATGGTGGCCATCGAACCTGATAAGATGGTTTGAACATAGTTAAACGAGGCTCATACCAATTTTCTCGGGTAGCGCCATCTGCTTGTAGACCTTGTATGGCAAAATCCGATGCGACACCTACGTGATCTATTCCCCCTACCTTCACTGCATGATCAATATGATCAATGTACCTTTGCAAGGTAGTTTTTCCTCCTGGATCTGGGCCGATCATATAACCTAGGCAAATGACACCCATTACCCCTCCCTTGTCAGCCATTGATCTTATTTGTTTATCAGTTTTGGCTCTGGGATGATCTTTGTACAAAGCTTCGCACATCGTATGGTTTAAGGACGCTCCTGTTTTACTGAATTTAATGCCATCATTAGTCGTCTCTCTCCCACAATGAGATAAATCTACAATAATACCCAATTCATTCATACGGGCTACCGCTTCTATTCCAAAATCAGACAATCCCGCATTGGTTCGTTCAGTGCAGCCATCGCCTAGTAGATTTCGTTCATTGTATGTCAACTGAATCCACCGAGTGCCCGCCGCATACAAAATATCCAAATTATCTATGGCCTGTTCGATCATGGTAGCATTTTGAAATCCGAACATGACACCTACCTTATTTTCCTTTTTTGCGGTGATGAAATCTTTACCAGAAGTAGCATGAATAAGCCTATTCGCTTTGTTTTTTATACGATTCCGCCAATCTTCTAACGAACTTAAAGCTGATTTTAAATTAGTGGAATCTAAGGAAGTATTAAATCCCGTATATCCTGATTTTGTTAGTGCATCAAAGGAGTCTTCATCCCAACCTCTAGAAATAATTAAGCCGTCTATAACGATTTGATCTTCAAATTTCCAGCTACTTGCCAATGACATATGATCAACTGATAGACGGTTATTTATGTCAAGAATTGATCCCGGTAAAATGGCCCCTAAAGCCCCTGTTTTTATAAAATCCCTACGCTTTATGTACATAACATCACTTTTTAGGCTATTTTAAACTCACTAATATTCTATTTCTTTTTTAAATTCCGTATTTCACCCAGCAATAAAACAGTAGCACGGGGTAATTAGATGCCATTTTCATACATCTATGGACTTGCCTACGATTTCCGGAGAGTCAGTTAAGCTACTTTGCTAATGTAATTTAATTTTTCGATACCATGGACCTGCCAAATCGATTTTTGTTTGTTTGCACTATGGATT
>JABMNK010000028.1 GCA_013204595.1 Flammeovirgaceae bacterium | reverse complement strand
GCTATAATCTAAACTAACAAATGAAATGAAAAATTTATTTATACTAAAAATTTATTTATACTAATTATTTTAAGCGCATTTGCAGTTGCCTGTACTGCGCCAGTACCCTCGCCCGCTGAGGAGCGCAACATTGGTTTCCATCCTAATCCTGATGCAGACATCAAAGATACTGGTTGGTATTTGGGAACTCAAGAGGCCATTGAGGTGGTACTACAATTGGATTCCGTATGGAAAAATAATGACTACGCGGCCCTTCAATCCTTCTTTTCAGACACAGCCAGAATTACCTTCAGTAATGGCAAACAATTTACCAATAGCGAAGATTTTATAAATACCCTTAAAGAATGGGAAAATCCAAATAGCTCTTGGGAAATGAATGGTATCTATTCTCTCGATATAAGTCCAAACGTAGGTGGAGAACATGTCCAAGCCCGCGTCACTTATCACAACGTTGATTCTTTGGGCGTAGAAACGACTAGCTATGGAATAGAAAGTTACTACGTTATTGATGGAAAGGTAGTTTGGATGGATCAATTTGGTCAAAAAGCACCCCAAGAGTAATTAATTTTAAAAAGAAGTAGGGATTACACCCCAGAGGATAACAAGAATGATCAAATGATGATCTTGACATAAGCTCCTGAAATTTAAGTAAAAGCCCCCTCTTTGGGGTGGCTTTTTTTATGTTCCGTTTTAAAAAAATTAACGCTACTGATTCCTCTATATCCAATTCTTAAAAAAGATAGGGTAACCCATAATGGGACTATCCTATCTATCACAACCTAACCATTTTCTATTAGCTTACTTTTACTCGTTAGTTATCACTTCACTAAGTCAAAGCGATCTAGGTTCATCACCTTGCTCCAAGCCTTCACAAAATCATGAACAAACTGCTGCTTAGCATCTGAGCAGCCATAAACTTCGGCGATGGCTCGAAGCTCCGAATTGGAGCCAAAAATTAAATCCGCTCTAGTTGCCGTCCATTTGACTTTACCAGTCGTGCGATCACGGCCCTCAAACAAATCCTCTGATTGATCCGACGCCTTCCAGGTAGTGGTCATATCCAACAAATTCACAAAGAAATCATTGGTAAGTGCCCCCTGACGCTCTGTAAATACTCCATGTGCGGATTGATCAAAGTTTGTATTGAGTACCCGCATACCTCCTACCAAAGCGGTCATTTCGGGCGCAGTTAAAGTCATAAGTTGGGCCTTATCTATCAGTAGCTCTTCTGCAGATATTGCATGTTTTGACTGTTGATAGTTACGGAATCCATCACCCGCTGGCTCCAAAATCGTAAAGGATTCCACATCCGTTTGATCTTGATTGGCATCTGCACGTCCTGGTGTAAAAGGCACTTTCACCTCATGACCTGCAGCCTTTTCAATAGCAGCGCAACCGCCTAATACAATCAAGTCAGCGATAGAAACCATTTTACCACTTTGCTGTGCGCTATTAAACGACTTTTGGATGTCCTCCAATGTCTTTAAAACAACACCAAGTTGGGCCGGATTATTTACTTCCCAATCTTTTTGAGGTGCCAGTCGAAGACGGCCACCATTGGCACCTCCTCTTTTATCCGAACCACGGAATGTTGCAGCAGATGCCCATGCGGCACTTACGAGTTGGGATACGCTTAGATTCGAAGCCAAAATTTGACTTTTTAATCCCGCAATGTCTTGTTCATCAATTTGCTTATAAGTGACGGTTGGGATCGGGTCTTGCCAGATTAATTCCTCTTGAGGCACTTCTGGTCCTAAATATAGTGATCTAGGGCCCATATCTCGATGCGTTAACTTAAACCACGCACGACCAAATGCGTCAGCAAACTGATCTGGATTTTCGTAAAAACGTCTCGATATTGACTCATAGCTAGGGTCCATTCTTAAAGCAAGATCCGTAGTCAACATGGTTGGCGCATGACGCTTTGAAGCGTCGTGTGCATCAGGAACCGTTCCGGCGCCTCCCCCTGACTTTGGCTTCCATTGATGAGCTCCTGCGGGACTTTTGGTAAGCTCCCATTCAAAACCAAACAAATTTTCGAAGAAATTATTACCCCATTGGGTGGGTGTGGTTGTCCACGCACCTTCTAAACCGCTAGTAATAGTATCTCCGGCATTGCCACTGCCAAAAGTGTTTTTCCATCCCAAACCTTGTTGCTCAATACCCGCAGCTGCTGGCTCTCTACCCACATACTCGCCCGGGTCGGCCGCACCATGCGTCTTACCAAAGGTATGTCCTCCCGCAATCAATGCTACAGTTTCTTCATCATTCATAGCCATGCGACCAAACGTTTCACGAATGTCACGTGCGGCCGCAATGGGATCCGGATTCCCGTTTGGACCTTCTGGATTTACATAAATAAGGCCCATTTGTACCGCTCCAAGGGGATTCTCCAATTCTCGATCACCAGTATATCGCTTGTCCCCAAGCCATTGACTTTCTGACCCCCAATAAATATCCTCCTCGGGCTCCCACACATCTACACG
>JABMNK010000027.1 GCA_013204595.1 Flammeovirgaceae bacterium | reverse complement strand
TGTGTTTGACCTTGAATAAATTTTTCACCAACCCCATCTAAAAGCCAATCATAGCTGATTATTTTATTTCCCTGAGAGCATTTTTCTTTTAGCCTGGATAAAAACCAAGTTGTTGGATTTTGTCTTTCAAATGCGATAGAACTAACCATTGCTCTGTTGACATTTAGATGCTTAGCAAATTCTGTTTTCTTCATTCCAATTTCCTCCCTAATATTATCAATCCTTTTACAAAGCTCTTTATTAATCTTCTCTGGATTTTTTCCTGGCTTTGCTGGGTATGGGAGATTACGTTGATCAATGTACATTTCACCAACACCATCTAAAAGCCAATCATAGCTGAGTCTTTCATCTACACTAATTGAGCATCTATCTTTGAGTTTTGAAATAAATAATATTTGAGGGTTTTGTCTCCAGGATTCAATGTTGGTTATTACATATCTTTTTTCATCCATAGTAGTCTCCGCAAAATATGTCTGCGATTCCATGGGGTTTCTTGAGAGCCTTATCTTCTTTATGCGATGACAGAGTTCTTTATTTATGTCAGATCTAAGTTCACTGCCAGTGGCATATGTAGACTTCCACATTCTTCTTAGAATAATTTTGAAGTTTGTGTCAAAACCAGTCTTTAATAATTCATTAATATGTTTTTTTGAAGAACAAGGATCAGCAGTATCTAAGGAGTCAGCAGGTTGATTCTTATACCATTCAGATTTGGTAATATAATTGCTTCTTTTTACTGGGGACCAATCAGCAAGCCAATCTCCTAGACCTGATTTTATCCAATCAATATTAAGGAAGGGAAATGCCTTACCAAAATCTTCTAAAAATTCATTTTTGATTATTTTATTACCACCACCTGGGACTAAAGAAGTGACTCCTGTAACTGAATGCCATGACTTGCCTCTAACCTTTGCAATTTCTTTTGCAATTATGGTATCAGTGGTATTAAGTTCTTCAATTAAATCCGCAAGTCTTGAGTTTGCCGTTTGCCTATTCCTAGCTGATGTATTTTCCATTATTTCTGCGTTCTTGAGCTAAATTATCTTAAATGATCATAGAATACAAATAAGTCACTTTTATAATTTTATATTTTCAGCCTCTAGTCTAATAGAGGCTGCAATTATATCCAGTGAATTATACAGCTATTTCTTCTTTAGATTTGTCATCATCCTTCTTGTTTTTGAGATACCGTTTCATCTCTTCATTGAAGGCTGCTGTTATTGTATCGTCATCATAATCCGCATAGTTTTGTCTCACCGTAGATTCAAGATCACCCAACATTCTAGCTACAACGTGAAGCGAAAATTTAAAGTGATTGAGCATACGCATGGCAAATGAATGCCTAAATCTATGTGGAGATATTGTATCATCTTCATCAAATCCAATCTGAGGTGCTAATCTTTCGTTTAGGTAGTTGTAAAAATTCATGTAGGTACCTTGACGAGCTGCATGATCGGTAAGTACATTATTTTCCACAAATGGCTTCCAAGGTAATGATCCCATTTCTATAATTAATTCTTCCAACTTTGGAGTAACTGGGATTGTATACTTCTCCTTTGTCTTTACTCTACGACCAATTAAAACTGGACCAGTAATGGATCTTTGAATTTGGAAGACATCTTCTTTTCCAAGATCAACCCAAGACAATCCTGTATGGGCTAATATCAAACTTAGCAACCTTAGTTTCTCATCTCTAACTATTTTTTTATTTTCGTTAGAATACCCTCGACCAATGATCCAATCACCTTGACAAAGATCTACCTCATTTATGACAACACCATTAGGTAATTGGTACCTCAATTTTTCGATTTTCTCTATCCATTTCCAATCTAATTCTCTTTCCAAGGCTTGCTCTTGACGTTCATGTTTATTTTTTGTCTTTATGATGTTACTAAATGGATTCATAATTATTCCATCTACATCATCTTTGTTCTCGAGGTAGAACATCCCATATAAAGACCCAACTCTCAAAATGCATTGGTTAGCGGATGACTCCTTATAAGTAGGATTTTTTTTTATTTTAGAATATATTTTTTGTTCCAGTAGCCATTTATAATATGTTTTTACAATCCTTCTTGTGATTTTTTGAGGATGACTTTGATGCACACCGAAATCAGGATTTTTCTTTTCTTTCATCCATTTTTTAAACTTAATTAGGGCAGATCTGTAGGTCATATAAGTACTATATGTTACATCATCTTTTTTCTCTATTAATTTTTCATTAAGAACCCCTAGAATTGTCATTGGAATATCATTATTTTCAACTCCATTATACACAGCTTTTATATGATCAGCACTCTTGAAAATACTAGTATCATAAGATTCAATTTCTCTCCTTATAGAGAGTAACTTGAGGTTCTCATCAGTGAAGTTTTTTCCCTCAAACATTCCACTTTTCCAATCCTTTTCAGGGTTCTCACATTTTATGCCTGTTGACATTTTTGCTGCTGTTCCCTTGAAGGCAATTGTAGCATAAACGGCTTTCTTTTTTACTTCTGTTTTTAGAGATACTTTTTTCAAGTAAAATGTGACACTTATTTTTGATTCAAGTTTAGATTTCATTTTTAATAGGTTTAAATTGTACAAAAATCGAGTACCAAAACACCAAATGAGTACCAAAGCTGTAGTATTATATTACTAAAGAATAGTATAAAAATTGATAAGTTAGTATTTTATCTATCAAAAATAAGTCTTTATTGATAATAAAGTACAATAATTAGGATTTTTTTTTAATATTATTGTATGTAAATACATAAAATTGAACTTACCTTTTTTTATATCGAATAAAATTACCAAGAAGTCGGAAGGAACTTTTTCTCAGACAATACATAAAGTAGCCATTACTTCTATTGCGATTGGTATGATTTCTTTGCTGTTGAGTTTTATGATTCTTGGAGGATTCAAAAAAACAATATCAGAGAAGATTTATAGCTTTGGCGGACAATTGTTAATCACTCAGTTTACCCAATCGTCTTCTTTTGAAAATGCATCCTTTCTACTGTCAGACACACTGATCAGGGTCTTAGAGGCGGAACCATATATTACAAGATTTCAGTCATTTGCTCTAAAGGCGGGATTACTTAAAACCAAAGAGGAAGTTCAGGGAATTATTTTCAAGGGAATTGATATTGATTTTGATACTTCTTCTTTTCAATCAAATTTAGTTAAAGGTCGATTCCCTAGCCTATCAGATGATGCTTATTCTCTTGAAGTAATGTTGAGTAGCCGCATTGCTGATTATTTGAAACTAGATACTGGTGATGAAGTTTTGGTATATTTCGTTCAAAATCCTCCGAGATTTAGGAATTTGCAAGTATCAGGCATCTACCAAACTGGCCTAGAAGATTTTGATGATAAAATCATACTTGGGGACCTATCACTAATTAGACGATTAAATGATTGGGAGGATGAAAGGGTAGGAGGTGTCGAGGTATTTATAGACAATAATATAGCTATTGGTAAAGCTCATAGTATGTTATACAAAAATATGGCAGCAGATTTATATGTGGAAAATATAGAAGAAAAATACGTGCAACTATTTGATTGGCTAGCCCTACTCAATAGAAATGTCTATATATTTCTTGCGCTTATTTTGTTGGTAGCTAGTTTTTCTATGGTTTCTATTTTGTTAATCTTGATTATGGAACGAACTCAAATGATAGGGTTGCTTAAAAGTTTCGGTGCGACAAATCAAATGATACGCCGGATTTTCATCACTTCTGGGACGCAACTGTTGATTAAAGGCTTGGTTTGGGGGAATATTATCGCTATTGGTTTGGGTTTTCTACAATATCATTATAGATGGATACCACTTGATCCAGATAACTATTACATGAGCTATGTGCCTATTGATTTTAATCTTGCAATAATATTGGGCGTCAATTTATTGACCTTCGTATTAGTTGCTTTGAGTTTATTTATCCCGATTTCAATGATAAACCGAATCCAAGCTATTGATGCGATCCGCTTCGATTGAGTATCCAGGTTCATACTTATTAAATAAACTCATTATTTTCAATTGTAAAACGCCAAAGATGGCTTCTGTGAAAATGCCAGCGGACATTTTTGACTCACCTTTTTTTCTGTCGGTAAAAATGATACTTACTTCTTTGATTTTTAATCCATATTTCCATGCATTAAATTTCATTTCTATTTGAAATGCATAGCCAGTAAATTTGATGTTTTTTAGATTAATTGTTCGAAGGACTGAATGATGGTAGCACTTAAACCCTGCGGTCGTATCATAAATGGGCATGCCCGTGAGCAGTCGCACATATAAAGAAGCTCCATATGACATAAGTACCCGATCTATGGGCCAATTCACAACATTTACGCCATCGATATATCGCGATCCTATAGCCATGTCATTTCCTTCTATTTTGCACGAATGATGCAGTTTCATGAGATCTTTTGGATCGTGTGAAAAATCAGCATCCATTTCATAGATATAGTCATAGCCATTTTTTAGGGCATAAGAAAACCCAGCTAAGTAAGCAGAACCCAAGCCCATTTTACGCGTACGCTGTATCAAGTGAAGATTTTTTTTGTGCGTAGATTGTTTTTCTTGAACGATTAGCGCGGTTCCATCGGGAGAGTTGTCATCAACAACGAGAATATCAAAAGGTATTTCAAGATCGAAAATGGCTTCAAGAATATCTGAAATATTTTCTTTCTCTTGATAAGTAGGTATGATTACAAGATTACGATCTCTCATTTTTTATTGAATGCATTTAGTTTCTCAACTTATTGAGGTTTAATTTCTAGTTTAAATTTTAACTGGAATAAAAGTGTGGACTTGCCTACGATTTCCGGAGAGTCAGTTAAGCTACTTTGCTAATGTAATTTAATTTTTCGATACCATGGACCTGCCAAATCGATTTTTGTTTGTTTG
>JABMNK010000026.1 GCA_013204595.1 Flammeovirgaceae bacterium | reverse complement strand
TAAATTAAGTGTAGGGTTTCAAAAATAAATGAAATGAAAAAAATCAAATTCGTAATAACTATTGTGGTAATATCTTCTCTGTTTTCAGGGTGTGCTTTAAACAAAATGATAAAACTGGCAAAGCAACAAGAGTTACAGGTTAGTCCAAATCCGCTCGAGGTTCATGGAAACGATGTTAAATTCGATATGTCAGCCGTATTACCTCCTGAAAATTTAAAAAAGAGAAAGGTTTATACGATTAACACTACTTATCAGTATGGAGATAAAGAAATTGAAGTAGGTAATATTGAGTTCAAAGCCGAAGATTATCCAATGACTAAGACCACTGTCTCTAAGGCAAGCAAGTCTTTCAGTATGGCTTATGATGCGGGTTTCAATCCGGGTTCCTTAATGATTCAAGGAATAGCCTCAAACCCTAAAAATGGTAAAGCCAAGCGTAGTGATAAAATGGAAGTTGCGGTCGGCATCATCACTACTTCAAGAGCCGTCAAAGATTCCTACGCGACAAGTTATGCAGATCACGGATACAATTACTCTGAAGAATTAATACCTACAAACGTGGATTTTTACTTCTCTCAAGGAAGTTCCTATTTGTCTCAGTCTATCGCAACAGATGGTAAAACTAATAAGTCGAAGCAAACCGACCTTACTGCATTCATCGCAGAGAAAAACGTGACTAGAACAGTGACTATCACAGGTACACACTCTCCAGAAGGTTCTGAAACCGTCAATGGTGATTTATCTGAGAATCGTGCCAAACAAATCGAGAAGTATTATCGTGCACAAATGGCCAAATACGATTATAAAGGAGAAGCTGATGGAATAAAATTTATAATCAAGCCAGTTGTTCAAGATTGGACATCGTTCAAGATGGCATTACGTGAAACTAGCCTATCGGATGCGTCAAAAGCAGCTTATTTAAATATCATCAACGGTTCAGGTTCATTTGTTGACAAAGAGAAATCAATGAAAAAACTACCTGACTATAAGGAAGTTTTCAAGACGGTATATCCTAAATTACGTACTGCTCAAACAGAAATATTGACAGTAAAATTAAAGAAATCAGCTGCTGAAATATCTTTATTAGCTAAGCAAATTGTTAATGGTGAAGCATCGAATGATGTACTATCAACTGAAGAATTTCTGTACGCTGCCACATTAACTCCTTCATTGAAAGAAAAAGAAGGTATTTATATTGCTGCTTCTAAAAAGGATGGCAACTGGGTCGCTCACAACAATCTTGCGGCCGTCTATCTTGAAATGGCCGCAGCCAATAGTGATAACGCCATGAAGTATGTTCAAGATGCATTAACTCAAATCGCAATCGCTGCCAACAAATCTGATGATGGGACTATCCATGCCAACATGGGTACCGCATTGATCATGGAAGGGTCTTATTCCCAAGCATACGACGCCTTAGTAAAAGCCGATGAGTCCGCTACAAATGAATTGAAATCAAATATCAGTTCTGCCAAAGGATCTCTAGAGATTAGAATGGGTGATTACGATAAAGCTAGTGCCTCTTTAACCAAAGGCAATAATTCAGATGTTTCAAATTTCAATAGAGGATTGGCAAACTTGCTGACAAATGATTTTGATGGCGCCGACCGAGAATTAAATAAAGTAACCGGATCTACCTCTGTAGGCTCGCATGCCCTTTATTTAAAAGCAGTTTCTGCAGCAAGAAACAAAAATAATAGTGGGGTGCTCGATAACTTAAAAGCTGCCGTTGCTAAAGATGCCTCTCTTAAAGAAATGGCCCTTAGCGATCTTGAATTTAAGGATTTCGCAGTGTCTGTATCAGAGGCAATTCGATAAATAAAATCAGACTTAAACTAAAAAGCTCCATAAAATGGAGCTTTTTTTTTATAGTTTAATAGGTATTTAAGTCCTATAAGCTAATTTAGCCGAGTTCTATAATGATCTAAATTAAGATGCGAGAAATACAGTTCAGAGAAGCGCTTAGGGAAGCAATGAGTGAAGAAATGAGAAGAGATGAAGCCATTTTTCTCATGGGTGAGGAGGTTGCTGAATACAATGGAGCGTATAAAGTTAGCCAAGGTATGCTAGATGAATTTGGTGCCAAAAGAATTATTGATACACCGATAGCAGAGTTGGGCTTTACCGGCATTGGCATTGGAGCAGCTGTTAATGGATTAAGACCCATTATTGAATTCATGACCTTTAATTTTTCTTTGGTGGCTATTGATCAAATCATTAATGGGGCAGCCAAAATGCTCTCTATGTCTGGTGGACAGTATAATGTTCCTATCGTATTTAGAGGACCCACTGGAAATGCTGGCCAACTCAGTTCACAACACTCACAAAACTTCGAGAATTGGTTTGCAAATACGCCTGGATTAAAAGTGGTAGTTCCCTCAAATCCTTACGATGCCAAAGGACTGTTAAAGTCTGCTATCAGGGATAATGATCCTACCATTTTCATGGAATCAGAGCTCATGTATAGTGACGAAGGAGAGGTACCCGAAGAAGAATATCTCTTGGAAATAGGTAAAGCCAATATTGTTAAGAAAGGAAAAGACGTAACATTGGTTTCGTTTGGTAAGTTCATGAAGATAGCAAATGAAGCGGCATTAGAAATGCAAAAAGAAGGTATAGAAGTGGAGGTAATTGATCTCAGATCTGTAAGACCCATTGACTATAATTGCATCATACAGTCCGTAAAAAAAACCAACAGATTAGTGCTTTTGGAAGAAACGTGGCCTATTGCCTCTATTTCCTCAGACATTAGTCATGTAGTCCAACGGAATGCATTTGATTACTTAGATGCGCCGATACACCGCGTAGTCAGTAAAGATTTACCCCTGCCCTATGCGCCAACGTTAATTGAGGAAATATTACCCAACGTAAAGAAGACCATTCAAGCAATTAATTCGGTACTCTATAGATGATAATTGCCTCATTAGGCAAACAATTGTGTGTCTTTTGAATGGTCACTTCATTAAACTTGATAGCGCCTTTGCACCACCCATTTTATTCATCGTTTTCATCATTTTACGCATTTGCTCAAACTGCTTAAGCAGTTGATTAACTTCGGGTACCGTTGTGCCGCTGCCTTTAGCAATTCGAAGCTTTCTGCTACCATTCATGACCTCAGGATTTGAACGCTCATGAGGTGTCATCGATTTGATGATCGCTTCAATGGGCTTTAATGAATTTTCATCTATATCTACATCTTTGATCGCTTTGCCAATTCCTGGAATCATTCCCATCAAATCTTTCAAACTTCCCATTTTCTTAATCTGCTCCATTTGGCTTAAAAAATCATCGAATCCGAACTGATTTTTCTTGATTTTCTTGTTTATTCTTTGGGCCTCATCTTCATCAAAATTTTGCTGTGCTCTTTCCACAAGGGTTAGAACATCCCCCATACCCAAAATACGTTTTGCCATTCGGTCGGGATAGAAACGATCCATCGCATCCATCTTTTCACCTGTCGAAATGAATTTAATGGGCTTATTGACTTCTCTTCTGATTGACAAAGCTGCTCCTCCTCGCGTATCGCCGTCAAGTTTGGTTAGAACTACTCCATCAAAATCAAGTCTGTCGTTAAATTCCTTCGCCGTGTTTACCGCATCTTGACCTGTCATTGCATCCACAACAAATAGGGTCTCTGATGGATTTAGGGTTTTTTTAAGGCCAGCAATCTCATTCATCATCTGCTCATCTACCGCTAGGCGTCCAGCAGTGTCAATGATAATTGTTTTTTTTCCGTGTTCCTTAGCGTATTTTAATGCATTTCTAGCTATCGAAATCGCATCTTTATTTTCTGGTTCCGAAAAAACATCTACCCCTACCTGCTCTCCCAATACCTTTAGCTGGGTTATCGCTGCGGGTCGATAAATATCACACGCTACTAGTAATACAGTATTTCCCTGTTTCTTTATATAGTTCGCAAGTTTTCCAGAAAAAGTAGTCTTCCCTGAACCTTGGAGTCCTGCAATTAATATAACATTTGGATTGCCCGAAAGATTAATAGGTACTTGCACCTCTCCCATCAATGCGGTCAATTCTTCTGCCACGATTTTGGTCAATAGTTGACCCGGAGAAACCGCAATCAAAACGTCCTGACCTAAAGCTTTCAACCTAATAGAATCTGTTACTTCTTTTGCCACCCGATAATTAACATCCGCATCAATTAAAGCACGCCGAATTTCTTTTACGGTTGAAGCAACATTTATTTCTGTAATTTTTCCTTGGCCCTTTATGTTTTTAAAGGCCCGATCAAGTTTAGCACTAAGATTATCGAACATATATCCTTATTTTCAAAACTCAAAATTAATCATTAGCAGCTATATAAATAGTGCTGATTTTTTTTTATTGATTATGAAGATCTATTTGAACTGATTTTGAACCCAGCAGATTGCTAAATAATGGGCCATTCCAAATCACCTTACCTGGGTTCAACGCTTGGAGTTAAAAAACTAAAGACTTAAAATGCCCTTTAAATCTGCGGGAGAATAATTGATGGATTTAAGGATCTTGTTGTCTTCTTTCCTGTAAACCAAATACTTGCCTGAAACTTCTTTATAATAACAATTGGTCTGTTTATTTGTCTCATAATAAGCAACCGTAGCCCTAGCCTCTTCTTCTGTATTGCACGCCTTACTCATATTGGATCTTTGTACCTCATTAAACAGCGCTGGGAATTTCTCACCCATTCCAAATTCCAGAATTGCTCCGGATAAAACATATTGTATATCGCATAGTGCATCAGCAATTTCAACCAAATCATTGTTATTTATGGCCTCTTGAAATTCTTCCAATTCTTCTGTTATCAAAGAAACCCGCAATGAACAGCGCTCTTTAGTCGGGATTTCTGGTTTTTCTAGGATCGGATGCTTGAAGGTTTGATGAAAAAGCGCTACTTGATTTAAAGGGTCTATTTTATCCATTGATACTCTTTTTATTTGATTTCTTAGATTCATTTTTAATTACCAAAGATAAAAAAAAGGAGAAACCTCCTATGATTATCGTTAGAATTACAATCATGCTCATTAACGCTTCTGTGCTCATTTTTTGACGAATTTTAGATATAAAAAATTATTGGCAATCACCCCTAGCAACAAAACTAACGCCCATTGCGTGACGATTGATGCATTGCTATAAACATCAAAGACATTCCAATTGCCCCCTAAATCGAACCATGGATAATCACTATAGCCCCTAGACATCCACCAATAAATCAACAACAGCGCAAGAGGTATATTAAATGTCATACAGATCTTGAAATACAGAGAAGGCACTTTGAAATCAGAATCTTGATCGATAAAATTGTGCTTAAACTTGGTGTATCCATGTTTGACCACTGCAAACAAGATAAACAATCCAGAAAGAATCAAACCAACTCCCCAAACCCAATCTTGATTACTGAAAAAATCTAAGCTCCATGCAGAAGGAAACCCGAAAATAATAAAGAAAATAATCACCCTATTAATGGACTTTCGTCGAGTAAAATTAAGATCGGTTAGATTTCTTACAAATAATTCGATCATAGGAAGTAATGAACTAAAAGCAGCTAAAAAAAGTGCTAAGAAAAATACAGACGCCAAAATACTACCCCCAGGTATATTAGAAAAAAGCATTGGGATAATAGTGAACGTCAACGCCTGGTTACCCGATTGTAAATAACTTATCGCTGCCGCATCACTTGAAGATATCGCAAATACCGCTGGTAAAATGGCTATACCTGAAACTAAAGAGGCAGTATTATTACCAAAAGCCCCAATAAATGTATTGAGTGTAACATCTTCCTTATCACTAGAATAGGATGAAATAGTCATAATCAAACCCCAGCCCGCGCCTGTTGACCATGCCGATTGTGTTAGGGCCTCAATCCAAATGACCGGATTTGAGAAATGTTTGAAATCAACCGCAAACATATATTCCAATCCCTTCAACCCATTTTCCATATTTAGCGCAATCGCTGCAACGATGATAAGTAATACAAAAAGAGCGGGTATTAAGATTCTATTTGCCCGTTCAAGTCCTTTTTGAATACCTTTTGCTAACAAATAGGCACCTAAAATAACCACACATATGTACAGCCCCACGGTAATCCAATCTCCACTTGAAATACTCGCCCAATAATTATTTAAATAATTGGGGTCTTGCGCTAAATGTTTCTTTAACGGAATGTCAGAAAAAATATCCCTAACCGAAAAACCAAAATAACGCAACGCCCATGCAGTAACGATTGAATAATAAAAGGCGATACCTAACGTGCAAATCGTAATAAAAAATCCCATAAAGGTGTATGGCTTTCCTGCGAATTGCGCAAAGCTACCAATCACACCACTTTTGAATTTTTTTCCGATTGAAAACTCCGCAAGTAATAATGGTATCGACCAAATCAGCAAAAAGAAAATCCACAGAATCAAAAAAGCACCTCCATACTGCCCTGCCAATCTAGGAAAGCGCCATAAATTTCCAGCACCTATTGCCATACCCAATGAAGCAAGTATGATACCCCAACGACTACTGAATTGTTCAGCTAATTTCATATTCCAATATTATCTCGATTAATGACGAAATTTACTAATAAAAATAGATTACTTACCCGATTTCGATATAATTAAGCATTCATCTCTCTCCTATCCAAGATAATTCATTGTAAATAATTACTGGTGGCTCAAAAGTTCAGCTACCCATTAACCATCAGCTAAAAGATTGTGAAGGTTACCTCTCCATTATGCATAGCAATAACGCTTACAAAAGGAAAAGGTTAAAGTCATAATTAACTATGATGATTTCATCAATAGGCTACTATCATCAACGCTATAAAATAATTAGTTGCATACGCAACTAATTATTCGGCTATTACGTTAAGCTTGTAACATGATAGAAAGATCCGACATATTTCCGCAATTTGAAACCTTAATTTTACCCTGGTTGGGGCGTGCAAATAAGGCACTTCATTTTCATTTGGTAGATGTCTTATCTTCCTCTGGTATCACATTAACCAGACAACAAATCATCTTATTACGTGTTTTGACCAAGCGCAATGGCATCCCACAAAATGATCTTGCTTTTATCACAGACAGAGATAAGACGTCGTTAACCCGACTAATAACCCACATGGAGTTAAAAGATTTGGTAACTAGAAAGGTTTGCGAAGAAGATAAGAGAATCAATAAGATTTTTATTACAAAAAGAGGATTAGAAAAAGCCAAAATTGCCTTTCCTATCATTATTAGGGAAATAATAAAATCGCAACGAGACATCGATCCGCAAGATTTAGAAACGACACTTATCGTGCTAAAAAAAATTATCAACAATACAAATTGTAAAGAGCAATTCGCTCATAACTAATAAAAATGAGACAAATAACCATTATCGTCGGAGTCATCTTGATCATTGGATCTGTCATTGGAGCCAAAAAAATCATTGAAAGTAAAAAGGTTTATGAGGGGGCCGAACAAAAAAACATCCCTATCGCCTTTTTTAAAAAAGTGACCAATAAAAATATTCCTATCTCTATCACAGAACAAGGTCGACTATTGGCAAAGAAACGGATTAACTTATATGCAGAGGTACAAGGCATTATGAAGTCAACTCAAAAAGATTTCAAAGCAGGATCCCCCTATAAAAAAGGAGAGGTTATGATAAAAATAACTAATGATGCCTTTATTGCCAATTTATTAGCTCAAAAAAGTATACTTCAAAACTTAATTACCAGTGTTCTGCCCGATATGCGAATGGATTATCCAGATGCTTATCAAAGATGGGCCGATTATATTAAAGATTTTAATATTAACGAAGACTTGGCGTTACTGCCTGAAACTTCCTCTGAAAAAGAAAAGTTTTTTATTACTGGAAAAAACATTTATACAACTTACTACAATACAAAAAATATTGAAATCACTTTAGGTAAGTATGACATTAAGGCACCGTTTAATGGGATACTTACGACCGCCTTCGTAGATCCAGGCACCTTAATTCGCCCAGGACAACTACTTGGCGAATATATTGAGCCTAACCATTATGAAATGCAGGTAGATGTAAGCAAAAACATCATATCAACCCTTGAAATCGGTGAAAAAGTATCCGTGTATACTCCAGCAAATAGTGACAAAATTTACCAAGGTCAAATTTCAAGAATAAATGGTAAAATTGATCAGTCTACCCAAACCGTACAAGTTTTTATAGATGTAAATAGTGCTGATTTAAAAGAGGGTATGTATTTAGAAGCTGAAATTCCTATTCAAGAAAGCCAAAATGCTTACGAAGTAAATCGCATGCTTCTGGTCAATCAGAACAACCTTTTTGTGGTCACTGATAGCACCTTGGTCCTTAAGGAAGTGACCATTATTCACAAAAATGAAAAGACGGTAATCGTGAGCGGTTTGGAAGATGGTACTTTATTGGTTGATCTGAGTATCCCAAATGCCTACCAAGGAATGAAAATAGCTCCAAAATCGTCAAATTAAGTCATTATGCGGAAAATCATAAAATATTTCATTAGCTATCCTATAGCCGGATGGGTTGTCGTACTTGGCTTTTTGGTATTTGGTGTGACGGGTATGAGGAGCCTGAAATCTTCTTATTTCCCACTTGTTGAAGTCAGGTTCATTTCTATTGATGTCATCTATCCTGGCGCTTCTCCAAAAGAAATGGAAGAAGGTATCGTACTCAAAATAGAGGATAATTTAAGAGGACTCATTGGAATCGATCGATATACTTCAACCTCGAGAGAAAATACAGCAAGAATCAGTATTGAGGTACTCAAAGGATATGACATAGATGTCGTTCTGGCCAATGTCAAAAATGCAGTCAATAAGATCCCCTCATTCCCTGCTGACATGGAACCTCCAGTCATCTCAAAACTGGTATTCACAACAGATGCGATCAGTATTGTGTTGAGTGGGGAGAATATACCTCTCACGTCCTTAAAATCTATTGGTCAAGAAGTAGAGATGGATTTAAGAAACATTGATGGCATATCTCAAGTAGCCATCAGCGGATATCCAGAGGAAGAAATAGAAATAGCGGTCAATGAAGACAAAATGCGTTCTTTTAACCTAACCTTCCAAGAAGTAGCTCGGGCAGTCAACAGCACTAACATTTTGGTGACGGGGGGATCTGTCAAAACATCCCAAGAAGAATATCTCATAAGAGTAAGTAATCGTCATTACTACGCTGCCGAATTGGAATACATTATCGTAAAAGCAGCTGAAAACGGGAAGCTCGTGCGTCTAAGTGATATCGCTACTATCAGGGACAAATGGTCAGAATCCCCCAATAGATCTTTTTATAATGGCGAATCCTCAGTCAGAATAGACATCAACACGACAATTTCAGAAGATCTCATAGATGCAGCAACCAAGGTAAAAGCTTATGTAGCTCAATTCAACACCTCAAATGATAACCTTCAACTTGCGGTAATCAGAGACCAATCAGAGGTCATTATTCAACGGATCAATTTGCTCTTAACCAATGCCTCTCAAGGTATTGTATTAGTGATCTTCTTTTTGGCAATTTTTCTTAAGCCAAGATTGGCTTTTTGGGTTGCATTTGGACTACCCACTGCTTTTTTGGGAATGTTCATATTTGCAGGCTTTTTTGACATCACCTATAACGTATTATCTTTATTTGGAATGATCATCGTCATAGGAATCTTGGTTGACGATGGCATTGTGATTGCAGAAAACATCTACCAGCACTATGAAAGAGGTAAATCTAGGATTCAAGCGGCCATTGATGGGACTCTTGAGGTATTGCCCGCGATAACATCGGCTATTTTGACAACATTGGTCGCTTTTAGTACCTTCTTCTTTTTAGAAGGTCGAATTGGTGAGTTTTTCGGAGAAGTCTCCGTCATTGTAATACTTACCCTTGGCGTGTCTTTGATCGAAGCCATTATCATCTTGCCAGCCCACATTGCCCATTCCAATGCACTGTCAACATCTCAAAAAACCTATTGGTTCAACGCCTATGCCGATAGATTTTTAAGTTGGATGCGCGATACGCTATATGCACCTACCCTACTTTATTTTCTCAAAAATAAATTCCTAGGATTTGCCATACCAATTGCCATGTTAATCCTGACAATTGGCTCTATCGGGGGTGGTATCATCCGATTTACTTTTTTTCCTGAAGTAGCGAGTGATCAAATTATCATTACCTTAAAAATGCCACAAGGAACCCATGAATCTGCTGCAGATTCAATTATAGCAAGTATAGAGGACATTGCGTGGGGTGTTAGTGACGAATTTACAGGTAAACAATCCAGCAATACCCCAGTGATCTCCAATATAATCAGACGTGTCGGGCCTGGTACTTCAACGGCTTCGCTGAATATCAATCTTCTGGCTGGGGGAAATCGCGACTTTCCAGCATCGGAAATTTCAACGGCCATCAGTACAAAGGTGGGAAATATCGCTAGTGCTGAAAGCCTTGTTTTTAGTGCCGGTAATTATTTTGGTGGAAAACCAATTTCCGTTTCTATTTTGAGTGACAATACCACTGAATTGAAGGGTGCCAAAGAAATGGTCAAAAATTATATGACCGAAAACGGTCTTCTCAAAGACATTGAAGACAATGATCCTGCGGGAATCAAGGAAATAAAGATCAAGTTGAAAGACAATGCCTATGCAATGGGGTTTCGTCTCAATGATGTAATTGGTCAAGTAAGATCTGGCTTTTTCGGTTATCAAGCACAAAGATTTCAACGAAACAAAGATGAAATAAAAGTCTGGGTCAGATATGACAAAGACACTCGATCTTCGATCACCAACCTAGAAGACATGAGAATTGTCAGTCCTCTAGGTGTCCGCGTTCCCCTAAGAGAGGTGGCAAATTATGAGATCGAGCGGGGCGAAATATCGATTAACCATTTAAATGGAAAGCGGGAAATAAATATCGATGCTGACCTGAAGGACCCTAAAACAAGTGCTTCAGAAATAATGCAGAACATTCAGACGAAACTTGTGCCGCAAATGACCGCGCAATTTCCCACTGTATCAGCGACATTTGACGGGCAAAGTAGGGAAGCGAGCAAGACCACAGACTCAGGTAGAGCGGCTTTACCGATTATCTTTTTTATGATTTTCATGATCATTGCTTTCACGTTTCGGTCATTTAGTCAGCCCTTGCTCCTTCTTCTCATGATACCGTTCTCATTGATAGGTGTTGCTTGGGGCCATTGGATCCATGGATTTCCCGTCAATATGCTCTCTTTTTTAGGCATTATCGCACTTATAGGAATTGTCGTCAATGATGGCTTGGTATTAATCGGGAAATTAAATAGTAATCTCAAAGAAGGGATGGGCTATGAAAAAGCGCTAGCTGAGGCTGGTAAATCAAGATTCAGGGCCATTTTCCTTACTTCAGTTACCACCGTCGCTGGTCTTGCCCCATTGATTTTCGAAAAAAGTTTGCAAGCGCAATTTTTAATTCCCATGGCCATCTCCATCGCCTATGGTATTTTAATTGCCACCGTAATGACATTGATTATGCTGCCGCTAATGCTTTCGGCTGGAAACACAACGAAGGTATGGATTAAGTGGTTGTGGACTGGCATAAAACCATCAAAAGAATCTGTAGAAAGCGCCGTAAAAGAATTAACTGTAGCACATGGATAAATTTGTAATACTATCAACTTTAACAGGATTAATCCTCAGTCTGACCTGCCGTGGTCAAGAATTGTTGACCAAAGAGCTTGCCATACAAATCGCGCTGGAAAATAATTTTGACATTAGAGCGGCCAAAAATAATCTTGAAATCTCACGTAATAGCGCCCTGATTACCAATAGTGATTATTTACCCACAATTTCAGGTATTGGGGGCGCTAATTTCGCCACAACCAATTCTCAGAACACTACTCAAGCAAATGACGTCATCAGCCTGACGGGAGTGGAAACATCCCGATATAATGCCGGCATTAACTTGGATTACACTCTCTTCAGTGGATTTAGCAGAAAATATAACTATCAGAAGCTTCAAGAAAATTATAACTTGACTGATCTTCAAGCGAGAAACGTAATGGAAAACACCTTATTCAATATTTTCAATTCCTATTACCAAATCGCTAGATTAACGCAAAATCAATTGAATCAAAGTCAATCATTAACTATTTCAAAGGAGCGACTCATAAAGGCCCAATATGCCTTTGAATATGGTCAAAAAACTCAATTAGATGTGCTCAATGCCGAGGTTGATTACAACAACGATAGTATCAATTTCCTGAACATCAGTCAATCCCTGACAACGGAAAAAAACAACCTTAATCTTTTGTTGGGCCGCAGTATTCAAATGGACTTCAAAGTAGACACTACCCTCCAATTTACTGAAACACTAGGTTTGGAGGAACTATTGAGTAATGCCTTAATTAATAACGTAGACTTATTACAACAATCTGGAAATGTCAGAAACGCCTCTGCTAATGTAAAAATCTCCAATGCTGCAATCATTCCAAGAGTCGGACTCTCATCAAATTATACTTGGCAAAACAATGATTTCGGACCTGCCGGTTTTTTCGCAAGTCAACAGAGCAATGGCTTAAATATTGGGGCATCTCTTTCTTGGAATATTTGGGATGGTGGTAAGTCCAACACCAACCGACAAAACACGCAAATACAACTTGAGAATCAAGAAATCTCTCTGTCCCAATTGAAATTGAATTTAGAACGCAATATCAGCAATGCCTGGACACTGTATCAAACGGCACTCTTCGTTACCATCGCGCAACGAAAAAATCTCGAAACTAACCAAAGAAATTTTGATCGTACCAAAGAGCAATATTTACTTGGTCAAATTAATTCTATATTTTTCAGACAGGCGCAACTCAACCTATTGAATGCACAAGTCAATTACAATCAGTCGCGGTACAGCGCCAAAACAGCTGAGTTAGGATTATTACAACTAAGTGGTGATCTATTACAAAGCGAATTATAACTATTCTTTTCTGGAAAGCTTGGAAACAGTGCTGTAGAGATATGTCAAAATAAGCGCCAATATCAGGAGTCCAAGAAGACTTCCGCCAAAAGGGTCATCACTCAAGCTGAAGTTTAATTGAGCTGCCGTTAAGACGGCAATCAGGATACCCACGAGCGCCTCTCCCGTTATTAAACCCGAAGCGATTAATAGTCCCGCGTTCGATGCACTAGCAACAGCTGGCGTTTTACCTATTTTCTGATTCCCCCTATCAATCATATAGGCAATGACTCCTCCTAAAAAAATAGATGCATCTAACTCAAATGGCAAATAAAGACCTACCGCCACCGCTAAAACAGGCATTTTAAATTGACTTTGTTTATGCTTGAAATATTCATCCCCCATGATGATCAATACCCCAATAACGCCCCCCATAAAAATAATACCCCAAGGTAAATCACCACCAAAGATTCCTTCAGCAACACTCATCATTAGAGTAGCCTGTGGTGCACTCAAAGGATTCGGATGATCGATCGTCGGAATGCCAATTCCTTTAGATTCTAACAATAAATTTAATATCGGTGCAATCAAAAGAGCCCCTGCAAACACGCCAATAAATTGCATGATTTGTTGGTTGCGAGGAGTCGCACCCAAAATATGCCCAGCTTTCAAATCCTGCATATTATCCCCAGCTATGGCAGCAGCACAACACACGACCGCACCTACCAAAATGGCTCCTGCCGCCCCTTTGGCAGGATCACTAGAGCCAATAAACAAAAGCAACAATAAGGCTGTTGTCAAGATAGTGGCAATGGTTACACCAGAAATGGGATTATTGGAAGATCCCACAAGACCCGCCATATAACCGGCAACTGCAGAAAATAAAAATCCAGCAACAACCATGACCACCGTCATAAATAAAGTCACAGGGACATCGTCAATAATGGTGAGATAAATAAAAAAAATCGGCACAGTCGTGACGCCAATTCCAATCAAGACCCAAGACATTGGCGTATCAAGTTCTGTCCTTAACGTTTCTGATACTTTTTGACCTCCTTCTTTAAATGCAGTAACGCCGGCAACAAAGGCTTTTTTTAATGCAAATCTCAATCCTATCAGTGCCCAAAGTCCTCCAATAATCATCGCCCCCACACCCAAATAGCGAATATGTGAACTCCAAATAGCACCTCCTAGCTCCGAGGCTGACAAGCCCTCTGGGGCGCCATTGAGCAAAATATAAATAGGGATACCAAAATACCAACTGATGACTCCTCCAAAAAAAACTAAAAATGAAATATTAAGACCGACGATATATCCAACAGCTACCAACGCAGGCGATAAATTGAGACTAAAATAAAGAAAGTATCTATCCTTTAATAAAACAGCTTTTTCAAAAAGACCACTCCACAAATTGAGGGCCTCAAAACCAAATTTATAAAGTCCACCCAACAAACTACCCATCACCAAATATTTGATAGAATCCCCACCCTTTTCACCCGTTTTGAGAACCTCTGCAGTAGCGACTCCTTCTGGAAACGCTAACTTTTCATCTATAATTAACGCCTTTCTAAGCGGTATGGTGAATAAGATCCCTAAAATTCCACCTGACATCGCAATCATTGTCGTTTCGAAATAATTAAAAGACTCCCAGTATCCCATAATGACCAACGCCGGTATGGTAAAAATTACCCCCGCTGCTAGCGATTCTCCGGCCGAAGCTGCGGTTTGAATTAAGTTGTTTTCAAGAATATTAGAATTTTTAAAGGCCTTAAGAATAGCCATAGAAATCACAGCAGCGGGTATAGATGCTGAAACAGTCAATCCGGAAAACAATCCAAAATAGGCATTGGCAGCGCCTAGTATTGCAGATAATAGCGCACCTATTACCATTGACTTTAAGGTGAGTTCATTGAGTTTTGTCTCAGGTGAGATATAGGGTTCGTCCATTTTTATTTTTATTAAGGTAAACAAAAATGCATTTTCTATAGCATAGTAGCAACATCTTGAGCGCTATTTGCGATAACATCAAAAAAAGTGTTTCAGCAATCGTTTTTTGCCTTTATTTCGAAGGGAATTTAATCCATTCAGCAACCAACTTAATCGATTCCTTCAGATAAGGATCCTTAGTGATCTTCTCTCGATCCTTTTCCGTAAAAGACAATTCAGATTGGGCTATTACGGTATCCATTTTCTTAGTTTCGCTGTTATCATCAGCCTCTTTTTGACGATTAGAAAGATTCAACGATAATTGCGTTTCTTCCATCTTTTGTTTCTGGTCGTTGATGTCTTTTACCAAATCCACTAACTGCGGATCCTCCTTCAAATCCCGCGCATACCGCACGCGTATCGTCTCTAATAGTACCTCGCTCACATCATTGGTCGGCTGGAACGATGCCGATTTGATCTCATCCCAAGGCAAAGCGGAAGGACTAGAACTTTCACCTAAATCATCGGGATCATAATAGACAGGGAAATCAATGTCAGGTTTAACTCCCAATCTCTGAGTACTGCTACCAGAAGCGCGATAAAATTTAGCTAAGGTCATTTTAAGTTGACCCAATGAAACTTCATTGTTCTTCAACTTATCTCTCAAAATCACCAAATCATTGTTGTTGAATTGATTGATCGCAATCATCCGATCCAGATAATTGGAAACGGGTCTTTCAAGTCCAAGTAGGCTTTGAACTGTTCCCTTTCCATAACTATTTTCCCCTAAAATAATCCCCCTTTTATAATCCTGAATGGCACCAGAGAAAATCTCAGAAGCACTGGCACTATAACGATTAGTTAATACCGCCAAAGGACCCGTGTAAAAAATCTCATCGTCATCATCGTCATACAATGCTTCGATTTTATCGTCCGTATTCCGGACCTGAACCACAGGACCATTGGGTATAAATAAACCTGTCAGATCTACGGCTTCATCCAAGGATCCACCACCGTT
This sequence comes from Flammeovirgaceae bacterium, assembly GCA_013204595.1. Classification (GTDB taxonomy): domain Bacteria; phylum Bacteroidota; class Bacteroidia; order Cytophagales; family Cyclobacteriaceae; genus UBA4465. The sequence continues at coordinate 2,476 of JABMNK010000026.1, read as the reverse complement.
GTATCTAAGATCGATGACCAATCCATCCATTCCTAGCCCATTAAGACTGTCAAGTAATAGTTTAACATCTCTAGTAGTGCTTTTATAATTTTTAATACCCTTACTTCGATCGTCAAAATCTATATAAAAGCTTGGTAATGAGATTACACCGATGTTGTAGGTTACCTTATTCTCTGTGTAAATAACCATTTCACCCTTAGCAGATTCGTCTTCTAGTTTTATCTTTTCTCTTACCAATAAAACGGTATCTGGTGCAACGTTAAGATCTCCTTTTGCTAATATCACGATCCTGACCACGGTGCCTTTTGGTCCACGGATTTTTGATACTACATCATCCAGACGCCAACCAATGACGTCTTCAAAATCACCATCCTCACCTTGTCCAACACCTATTATTTTATCGTTTTCAAATATTTTTTTGCTCTTAAAAACAGGGCCTCCAGGCACTAGTGATGCAACGTAAGTGTAATCCAACTGCTGTCCCAATCTAGCCCCTATTCCTTCCAATGATAAACTCATATTGATTTGAAAATTTTCTGAGGTCGCTGGTGAGAAATAGGAGGTATGAGGATCATAAATCGAGGTTATTGCGTTTAGATATACTTGAAAAACATCTTCGCTGTTATTCTGGTAAATCGCCTTAATTCTTCTTTCATTTCTATCCAGTAAAATTTTCTTAGCTTCCTCATAAGTCTTGTTTGCCAAAATCAAATTTAACACTTGACTTTTAATGATTAAACGCCATTCTTCGTCAAGTGCTTCGTAACTATCATGCCAGTCCTTGTTTTCTCTAATTTCATAAACCTCATCCTTCTCAAAATCAAAGCCTTTTTCTAGTATTACAGGTATAGATTGATATCGCTGCAACAAACGATCTCGATAATAGTTAAAAAATTGAAAGCCGAAACTTAGCTCATTTGTCGACAATTCATCATCCAATTGATAGCGGTATTTATCAAAAAAATCAATGTCCGATTTAAGTAAAAATGACTTTGATGGATCCAAAGAATTTATATAATTATCAAAAATCACAGAAGACAAAGAGTCATCTATCTGCATTTTTCGATAATGATATTGCTCAAGATACGTGATGGCCACAAACAAAACTTCAGAATGCTCAGGCAAAGGAGCCAAAATCAATAATTCATCAACATATGCTGCATTATCTTGTGCCTTAGAGCACGCAAAAATGGAAACGTATAGGATCAATAATAATTTTTGTCTCATGAGTTATTAATGTGATTAACTATCATATCAACAATGATAGCAAGTGAAAGGTTTCTTTTTATAATTTCCCAGGTTTTTGCTGCTCCCAAACTAAGGCTGCGGCACCTAAAATAGCCGCATTCTTATCCATCATCCCTGACGGCAATAACTTCACTTTGCCCCTATAATAGGGTAAAAGATTTTCTTCCATATGTCGCAAGGTTGGCTCAAAAATCCATTTTCCAGACTTGGCAAGGCCCCCTAATAAAAAAATCGCCTCTGGATGCGAAAATGCTACGAAATTGGCCAATTGCTCACCTAAAATCTTACCCGTCATCTCGAAAGCGGCACAGGCAATTTCATCCCCATCTTGGGCTGCTTTTGTTATAATCTCTCCATGCAAACTATTGTACGAATAATCTCTAAGTTCACTTTCTTTTACTGAATTTGCAAGCAATTCAAATATTGTACGTTTCAATCCTGTCGAGGAAACATAAGCTTCAAGACCCCCACTTACTCCTAAACCATCCTTACGTCCGTTTTTTTCAATTGAAATATGACCCAATTCTCCCGCCATGGAATCAAACCCATAAATCAGGCCGCCATTAGCATAAATACCACTTCCTAAACCCGTTCCTAATGTGATAACTATAAAATCACGCATGTTTTTGGCATCCCCATAAATCAACTCTCCAATAGCCGCAGCATTGGCATCATTTGTAATGTAGATAGGCACTTGGTAATGGTTCTTGATTTTGTCTACAAATGGTATCACACCCTTCCATTCCAAATTAGCAGCATGCTCTATCGTACCACGGAAATAGTTGGCATTGGGCGCACCGATGCCGATGCCTTTGATTTCATAATTGAAAGTGAGCTGCTCCTTCAAGGATTCTATCTTCCTTTTAAGTTCTAAAAGATAATCATCCACCTGAGGGTAGCCTTTCGTCGAGAAATCCAAATGGCCGAATAAGGTTCCATCTAAATCCACCAATCCAATTTTGGTGAGCGTTCCACCGATATCTATTCCAATCGCTAATTCTTTTGACATCAAGGTATTATTTATTAAACCATTCGCAATATGCAAATTGTTTGCAATAATTGAAATTGAAAAGCAAGCGAATTAGTCGTTTTAACAAAAAATATGATTTTTTTCAACCTATTTAAAAGAATAGAGGTGTCCGCTTAACATCATATCATATTTGAGATATACATTTTATCTGCTTTTACCATTCTGATGATTAGATTATTGAAGATGGTGTCTTTGTTC
>JABMNK010000025.1 GCA_013204595.1 Flammeovirgaceae bacterium | reverse complement strand
TTCTCAAGGAATTTATGGTGAGGAACACCTATATCTATCCACCCAAACCTTCTTTGAGAATTATCGGTGACATTTTTAAGTATACGTCCACTAATATGCCCAAATTCAATTCGATAAGCATCAGCGGTTATCACATGCACGAAGCAGGAGCTTCTGCATCGCTTGAATTGGCGTTCACACTCGCAGACGGCTTGGAGTATGTGAGAAAAGGTTTAGAAGTGGGTGTTGAGATAGACGATCTAGCCCCTAGACTCTCATTTTTCTGGGGCGTAGGAATGAACTTTTTGACGGAGATCGCAAAAATGCGTGCCGCAAGGATTTTATGGGCCAAGTTGATTAAATCATTCGATCCCCAGAATCCCAAGAGCATGGCACTTCGGGCGCATTGTCAGACCTCTGGTTATAGTCTTACCGCACAAGACCCCTATAATAACGTAAGCCGTACGGTTATTGAAGCCTTGGCAGCTGTTTTTGGACATACCCAATCATTGCATACCAACTCATTGGATGAGGCGATCGCGCTGCCGACCGATTATTCGGCAGCCATTGCCAGAAATACCCAAATTTATCTACAAAAAGAAACGACCATCCCTAAGGTAATAGATCCTTTTGGGGGCTCAAATCACTTAGAAAAGCTTACTGAAGGACTTATTGACGAAGCTTGGGTTATCATTCGGGAAATAGAAGGCATGGGAGGAATGGCTGCTGCCATTGAGCAAGGGTATCCCAAAATGAAAATTGAGGAGGTTGCTGCCATGAAGCAAGCGAGAATTGATATTGGCGTTGAAACCATTGTTGGTGTAAATAAATATTTGACCCTAGAAAAAGATACCTTTGAAATATTAGAAATTGATAATCAAAAGGTACGAGCCAGTCAAATGGAGCGGTTAAATCGAGTAAAGTCCGAACGAGACCCATCCAGGACGGCCGCATCCCTAGACGCGTTGGCAGTTTGCGCAAGCTCAGGACTAGGAAATCTCCTTGAACTGGCAATTAATGCAGCACGAGAACGGGCTACTTTGGGAGAAATCACATTAGCTATGGAAAAAGAATTTGGAAGATACAAGGCAACTCAGCAAACCATTTCAGGTATTTATGCTCATTCTGCGAGTCAAAATCCATTTTTTCAAAAGGCACAGCAAATGTCCAATCAATTTGCTGAAAAAGCAGGACGTAGACCACGCATCTTAATTGCCAAAATGGGTCAGGATGGTCATGACCGTGGGGCCCGGGTCATTGCTACTAGTTTTGCTGATTTGGGATTTGATGTAGATATTGGCCCCTTGTTTCAGACCCCTGCCGAGACGGCCATGCAAGCGGCCGAGAACGATGTTCATTTTGTGGGAGCATCCTCGCTGGCAGGTGGACACCGTACCTTGATTCCACAACTTATAGACGAGTTAAAAAAACTGGGTCGCGGGGAGATCGGAGTGATTGCTGGAGGCGTGATTCCAAAGCAAGATCATGCGTTTTTGAATACGGCCGGAGTATTGGCTATTTTCGGCCCAGGTACGGTCATTTCGATTGCTGCCATTGAGATTTTAGAAAAATTTGAGGGTTAGAAAAATTCTTCTCTTTGATAAGTCTATAATTGGTGGCTGAAATCTATTCATGCGTTCTTAAAATAGGTCGAGTAAGACAGGTTGGTCCACCACCACCCTTGACACTGATTTCTGAACCTTGATAAGTGAATACAGAGACACCGACATTTCCCAATCGAGTTTGTGTGACGGGGTTCCCAGCAACCATTAATACTTTTCTGGGAGCGATGGCTAGTACATTGCACCCCATTGAATCAAATTCGCCATCGGGCACTTCAATAAGCTCAAATCCTCTATTGAGGAGCTCATTTCTAAATTTAATCGGCATTAATCGTGAATACACAACGGCTAGATTTCGATCAATAGGACTCAGTACGGACATTAGATGAAAAACATCTTGTGGTCCGTTGTAATGCGGCATTTCGGATACAATCACTTCCACATCGAGTGGTTTTAACAGCACCTTTAACTGTTCAATCCCAGCTTCATTGGTGCGATAGGTATGACCCACCGCGAGGGTGTGTTCATCTAACCAAGCGACGTCTCCCCCTTCTAACGTACCAGGAGCGCTGATTTCCCCAAGAATGTTGATTCCTTTTTCCTCAAAAAATCTTTTTTCTTGCGCAGGTTCGTTGGCCCTCCCTATTTTACCCATTCGACAAATAATCATGCCCCCATTTGTTGAAATGGCGGCATCTCTACAATAAATGCTATCGATCTTGACATCATCACTAGCAGGCATTTGGTGTAACATGGAACATGACATTTGCAGAAGCTGGACAAATTCTTCATATTCTTGCAAGGATTTTTTAAAATCAGGAAGCGCCAAATAATTGAGTTGCCGCCACTGACTCATCAAATACTCTTCGCTGCGAAATGCTTGGGTGGCGGATTTGATCAGTAAAGAATGGATCATTCCATATTCTGAATGGGCGGTTAATTTTGTCATTTGGCGTTGGATGTTTTCATGAAAATATACATAGGGATGCCTGCCATTAAGATAATAAAACCATAAAAAACACTTTCTTGTCCGGATCCTATCACCGCCCATAGCGTGAATATAAAAGCCATTGAGCAACCGATCATGGGCAAATAGGGGTACCCTTTTCCACGGTCTTGCATCAACAGAATACCATAGGCAGCTACTGAAAACAGATAGGGTACCAGGGCTAAGAAAGTAGACAGCAAAATAAAAAAACTATAGGTTTTGACGAGTCCATCGGTATAATTCATCATCATCATCACCGAAACAAAGACGCAGGAAATGATTAAGCCAGTAGCCGGGACTCCGTGGCGGTTCATTTTGGCAAAAACTTTTGGAAATAAGGCATCCGCAGCGATGGCGCTAGGGATTTGTCCTTGAATTAAAATCCAACCATTGAGGGCACCTAAGGTAGAGAAAACGGCACCTAAGGTGACCAAGGTACCCCCCAAAGGCCCCCACATTATAGCGGCGGCATCTGAATAGGGAAAAGGAGAGTTCACCAATTCTGATGCTGGAATCATACCCATGATGGCGGTACTACCCAAAAAATAGACTAAAAAAGTAATGCCTAATCCAAGATATGTTGCCCGAGGGATAACCCTACCTGGATTTTCAATACTATTGGAAGGCACGGTGGCACTTTCAACGCCTAGAAAGGAAAATAGGGTGAAGGCAGCCACAGCGGTGATAGCAGAAAGGTCAGATTTTCCTGAAATATTGAGTGGAGTGAAATTGGCTAGGTCTATGTAAAAAAGGCCACAAAAACCGACCAAAAAAAGTGGAGTGATCTTGAGAATCGTGGTGATCAATTGGAAAAATCCTGCTTCTTTTATGCCTCTTGTATTTATATAAGTGACCACCCACAAAATAATTAAGCCCAAAATAACGGCTACCAATGGGTCTGAATTTAATATTGGAAAAAAGTACCCAAGATAACTCACCAATGCTACGATAATCGCCGCATTTGCACACCAAACACTGATCCAGTAACCCCAGGCGACTAAAAAACCAGCAAAATCACCTAATCCAATCCTAGTGAAGGCATAGGGTCCACCGTGAGCAATGGGCAATTTACTACTGAGTCTACTGAATACAAATGCCAAGGAAAGTGCACAGAAACCTGAAAAAATCCAGCCTATGATACTGATAGGTCCATAAGCTGCCAATGCGGCAGGAGTTAAAAAAACGCCTGATCCAATCATATTGCCCACCACAAGCGCGGTGGTAGTCCAGAATCCGATTTTTGACTTTTTCTTTGTCATGTATTTATTAGACCACCATAATTAATTGTAAATTTGAAATTTAACACAAATTATTGATGGGAAGCAAATTTTTTATCGATCCAGACATTACAAAGGCAGAGACGATGCCCGCCTCATTTTATCGAGACCAAGAGGTATTTGAAAAATTGAAGGAAAAAGTTTTTCTGAAATCATGGCAATGGATTGGTTCAGATGAATTGGTACCGCTACCCAATCATGTCCATCCTTTTGTGCTATTAGATCACTTTCTTACCGAACCCATGTTGTTGATCAGAAATGCATCGGATCAATTGAGTTGTTTGACCAACGTGTGTACGCACCGGGGTAATATCATCGCTAATCAACCTGGGAAAGTAACCAAATTATTGTGTGCTTATCATGGCCGTAGGTTTAGTCAAAATGGAACATTTGAATTTATGCCGGAATTCCAGCAAGCACAAGATTTTCCACGTGCCTGCGATGACTTGCACAAATTTGAGTTAAAAAGTCTTGGACCGCATTTATTTGTAGGAATGCGCCCAAAATTTGATTTTGACTCTGTACTTAAAGTGATGGAGTCTCGGATTGGTTTTTTGCCTTTAGACCAATTCAAATTTGAATCGGTATTATCCAAGGATTATTTGATAAATGCCCATTGGGCCTTGTATTGTGATAATTATTTGGAAGGATTTCATATTCCCTTTGTTCACCAAGATCTTAATAATACGTTGGATTACGGCAGCTATACTACAGAAATATATGATTACTGTAATCTTCAGATTGGATATGCCCAAGATGGAGTGGAAGTATTTGATCTGCCCGTAGGCCATCCCGATTATGGTAAAAAGGTTGCAGCTTATTTCTATTGGATATTCCCCAATATGATGTTTAATTTTTATCCATGGGGCTTATCGATCAACATCGTCAAACCAATTTCTATTAACAAGACGAAGGTTTCTTTTCTCACATATGTATGGGATGAATCCAAGCTTGACAAAGGGGCTGGTGCCCTGCTTGATAAAGTAGAGCGCGAAGACGAATTTGTGGTTGAGGGGGTGCAAAATGGCATAAGATCTAGCTTTTATCAAGCAGGTCGCTTTTCTCCGACTCGAGAGAAAGGGGTTCATCATTTTCAATCATTATTGGCCACTTTCCTGAATGATCTCAACTAAAATTGGCAAGGGCTTTTGAGTCCTATTCGAGTTGAGAAAGAATCATAAATATGCATGATGTTGGTATCGTTTATGTCTGATTTTTGAAGTTTAACGCACCGAAGAGGGGTTATTTCTTACCTCTTTTTTTATCCAGCTTTGCGCGGTTTTTATCCCCTCTCTTTTTTGGTTTCTTATATTTTACTTTCATTTTTTCGGCATAGCGCACCTTGGCATTGACCTTTTTGTTTTTGTCCTTCTTTTCATGAAAAGCAAGGCCAGATGGTTGGGTCGCTGGTTTTTTTAAATCCAGATTGGGTTGTTGGCTTTTGGGTAATTCATCTTGAGTCAAGACCTCAGAAATGGGTAATTCATCAGGTAATTCCAAGAGACTAATTTTTTTATTCATTAGGGCCTCGATGGCCTCTTTTTTGGCAGTTTCCCATTGGGTAAAAAACGAAATAGAGGTACCCTTTTTCTCCGCACGACCTGTTCGACCAATACGATGTATATAATTCTCTGGTATATCTGGTAAGTCAAAATTGATGACATGAGAAACTTCAGATATATCCAATCCGCGTGAAATCAAATCAGTCGCTATCAAAACTCGGTTTTCGCCTGCTTGAAATTTATTGACCGCGTCAAATCGATAGTTTTGCGATTTGTTGGAGTGAATCACTCCTAGCTCATTGGGAAAATTGACCTCCAATCGCTCAAATAAGTCGTCCGCTAGCTTTTTACTTGAAGCAAAAACCAACACCTTGTTCATCACAAGGGTATCGCGAAGTAATGTTTCAATAAGCGTGACTTTGGTATTGAAATTGGGTACCGCATAGAGTGATTGGTCAATATTTTCCAATGGAGAGCCAGCAGGGGCGGCTTCTACCCTAGCTGGATTTTTGAAAAACAAATTGATGAGTGCTTGAACCTCGTCGTCAAGGGTAGCCGAAAACATCAAATTTTGTCTTTTTTCGGGAAGCAGGTCCATTAAATTTTTGAGCTGTGTACGAAAGCCCAGATTCAGCATTTCGTCCACTTCATCAATCACCAATGTTTTGATCAATTTGGTTTTTAAGATACCGTTTAGCATCAAATCCATTAATCTACCCGGTGTGCCAACTACGACATCAGCACCCTGATGGACAGCGGCAATTTGGGTTTTGATGTTGGTGCCACCATAGGCGCCAACCACTCGCAACTCCATATAGCGACTGAGCTTTTCAGTCTCTTCCACGACCTGCACGACCAATTCTCTAGTAGGTACAATGATCAATATTTGTGGAGTTTTGATTTTATTGTATTTCCATTGTCGTAGACATGGAAGAAGGTAAGCGTAAGTTTTGCCCGTACCCGTTTGTGCAATTCCTATCGTATCCTGTCCAGACATGGCTACGGAGAAAGTTTTGTGTTGAATCGTCGTGGGATGAATCAGACCCAAGTCAGAAAGTGCGTTTCTGAGGGAAGCGTTTAAATTGAGGTCGTCAAATGTCATGTTGCAAAACTACCATAGTTTGGCGTTAGAATATAAAATTGCTGTTTGTTCTTATAAGCATTGCAATCTAAAGGTTGAATGGCTTTATTTGCGCCCACACAAAAAATAGCATCGCGAACATGAAAATCTGGTATACCTGCAAAGTAAAGCACAGTAAAGAAAACGAGGAAGGCATTGTCAAACAGGTCACCGAGGCCTATCTCGTGGATGCCGTGTCGTATACCGAGGCCGAAACCAGGATTTACAAAGTCATGGAACGGGATGTCAGTGGAGAATTTCAGGTAACGAGCATTGCCAAAACGAATCTAGAAGAAGTATTGAACTACGAAGGTGAGAATGATTATTGGTTTAAGTGCAAAATATCCTACAGTACCCTCGATGGGGATTCAGAGAAAGAAATTAAGGTCAATACCTATCAATTGGTAAGTGCCGAAGATCTTCGGCAGGCTTTTGACCGTGCCACGGCAGGTCTCAATGCCATGTTGGTGCCTTTTGAAATATCATCAATTGTCAAGACTAATTATGTAGAAGTTTATCCTTATGTGGCAGATGAGTTACCGTCGAATCTCAAACCCATCTCTGGGATTGACTAGTCAATGTGTGGTAAGTCGTCAATTTATTAGCAAAACTTTTGCATAACATTCTTCAGTGATGGGCTATTTAATCCCTAGTCAAAAAAGCCAATTCACATTGATTTGATCCTAACGGAATGAGAAATTTATATCCAAATAAATATTTTGGATATAATCTTTTAATGTAATTGCCTCGAATGCCCTAGCTGTTTTTTTTCTTCGCTGTCTGATAACCAGACCATGAAGATTAAAATTTTAATGGCGGCTCTAGCCATCACCATCTCCTTATTTTTAAAAGCACAAGTTCCTGGCACGATCAGTTATCAGTCAGTGTTAACTGATGGAGAAGGGGTTGTTCTAGTTAGCAAACAAGTAGCGATAAAAATAGGCATCAAGGGTTACTCGGATAGGGGAGATGATCTTGGTTATGACTATTATGAACGACATGTTACTACAACCAGTTCAAACGGAGTAATGACAATTTTTATTGGTGCTGGGGAAGTCTTATTAGGTGATTTTTCTAAAATTGATTGGTCTTCTGAAGATCGTAAGCTCTCCTTCGAAATAGATATAGCAGGTAATGGAAATTACACCATATCGGGGACATCAACAATATCGAGCGTGCCCTATGCGCTAAGGGCTGCTGTTTCGGATAGCCTGGCTTTTGGTGAGCAAGATCCGCTATTCACAGCGTCTCCAGCCTACGACATCACAGCGCTGGATATAGTTAAGTGGAATACGTCGGTTGTTGTTGAGGGCAATACTTCAACAGTGCTGCCCGTTGGAGGCATTAACGGACAAATATTGTCAACTGATGGCAATGGTGTGTATCGATGGATTGATATCTTAGATGACCAAACCGCGACAGAAGTGGCTTTCACGGCTACAGAAAATATTGCAGCGACGAGTGTACAAGCCGCCCTGGCTGAATTGGATAATGAAAAACTAGCGTTAGCCGGCGGTACGATGAGCGGAGACATCGCCATGGGTGCCAATAACCTATCAGGAGCAGGCACGGTGGGCGCAACTACGTTTTTGGGAGATTTAAACGGGACGATCAACACAGCTACAACGGCCGTAACACAAAGTTCAGGAGACAACTCGACTAAAGTAGCTACAACTGCCTATGCAGATGCAGCATCAGCAGGGATCAACACTTTAGCTGCTGGTAAGATTTACCTTGGAGACGGAACCAACCAAGCAGCAGAGGTAACGATGAGTGGAGATGTTACCATAGAC
>JABMNK010000024.1 GCA_013204595.1 Flammeovirgaceae bacterium | reverse complement strand
TACAACTCCGAAAGAAGGCATACGAGCATCAACAATAATACCCCTGAAAAATATTTTAATCTAATTAAAACGATTCCTAAAAATAAACCTAAATTTGAACTATCCCTGTCCTAAATAAGGGGGGAATTATAATCCTTACGATGCTCAATAATTGTCAGGCAGGCACACAGCCGTTTTAATGGAGATTAATAGTACTTATGTGGATTTGGTCTGAAGAGTTGATGTTTGATATATTTAAGCCCTATTTTGAGGGATTAGATAAAGAAATGTGGTCAAGCGTTGAGGTTAGTAGCGTTATATTATTCGCTCATTCATCGAATCCTGGTCACCACCTAAATCTCAAATACTCAATAGATTCAAATGGCACGGCTCTGAACAGCATTTAAAGAGTTATTTGATGATTAATTTAATTATTATCGGCAAGAATTCTTTTGATATATTAAACTGCTTTATCCTTTTGTCAATATCGGAATTTCCCCTCAAGAGTGCCAGATTATTTAGGTTGAATAGGGTCGCTAATTTGAGATTCAATCGTTCAATGAAATGGTCTTTAATTCGAATATTGTGTGTATAAGATAAGTTTTTGTTTTCAGTGATGGTCATGATCGTTTGGTTGGTAATCAGTTGATCCCTTTTAATTAATTTCAGTATTTTTACTTCTTCGTCATTAAGTGGATGGAGCACAGATTTAATGATGATTCCATCTTTGGTAAGATATAGGGATTTTGTTCTTTTGATCCTTCTAAAAATTAAAAATACAACAAGAATTGTCATGGTCATTAGGGCAGGGAAATAAAACTTATTGAAGTTTATTTCTTGTTTGTAAAGGGCCGATGAAGCGATTTTATTTTGCAAAAAAATCATTGTATTGAATTTTCGAATACTATCTTTAGCATAGTAATCTCGTAAATAATAGATGTCTTTGAGCTGAAAGCCTAGATGTTGATTCTCTGATATTTTGAATTGATCGCTAGTTTTTTGATAGGTATTCACCTTGTTTTCAAAAGGTAAAATCTCATAGATGTAATTATTTTTTTGTCGTAAAATACTGTTGGGTGTTTGGAGGATAAAATAGGAATCTTGCACGTCAAATATTAGTAACCCTAAATTTTTGAATTCCTTGGTCTGAAAATCAAATAATATAACTTCATTTTGCTTGATGTTTTTCGTACGTGAACTTGGGTCTACTTCATATCCACCAAAAAATATAATTTGATCATCTTTTATTATTTGATTGCCGTAGAAACTTCCTTTTGTCTTTATTCCATTTGGAAATGTTCGGTAAAATTCCCATTCTTTCGTACCCATATCGAAATAAACAATGAAATCTCGCTGGTCCCAATACCCATATCCTCCAAATCTGAATATCGTATCATTTTTCACGTAAACATAGGAGCCAATATTCAACCGGTGGTCTACTGAGTTATCAATGCGCTCGAGTGTATCATTGTTAATGGCGTAAACTTGTCCACTTAGTATATTTAGACAATAAATGTTATCTCTGATAATGAATGCGTGATGATTGTTTACATTAAAATTGATATTTAATGGATTTATGAAGGAAAGTGTATCAATATGCGATTTGATCGGGTCTAACACAACAACCTTGGTATTAAACAGATCAATAATTCTTTTTTGAGATGAGACGTTTAGTGAAGGCAAAACGCTGAGCAGTAAATATAGAATGATGAACATACGATAATTTCTATAAAAATCTACTTTTGAAAATAAAGTTTCAAATTACATTATTTTTTTAAATTTTTGAATGGTGCAGGCGTTTTTTAACTATTAAATTGCTTTTTAAAGAAGCTTGTACTTTTTTAATATTATAATGTTAATTTTTCATTTTCATAAATCGATCATAAGACATGGAGTCATATTCGGAGCCGTTCAGAGCTCAAAGCAGTTTGATTACTTACGGTGAAAATTCCTTTCAACAGGAAACTTTGTTGTCCTTGGTATCGCCTTCGTTGCTCTCCCAAAAAGGAACAATTCAATGGCTCAATACCTATGGATTGACCCATTATGATGACTTTAAAGCATTAATAACCGCCAATGGGTTAGACGATTTTTTGATTAAACTTCTTAGGGAACCAGAGCAACCCAATAAGGTCATTGTACTTGAAAATTTGATATTTATTTCTGTCAAAGTGATTACTACCGTAGGGGGTAAATTTAAAGAAGAACAGATCATGTTCATTTTTTCAACAGGATTTGTGTGGAGTCTAGCAGGGCAGTCGCATATTTATTTCGATGAGATTATTGGGCGCCTAGAGCATAAGCGAGGCTTGTCTAGATTTAAGAAATCAGATTACCTAGTTTATTTACTCCTAGAATCAATCATAGAAGTTTACCATTTGGCCTTTGCAGATTTCATTTTGGCAAATACAAACAATGGCACCTCTACCGATTGGACCATTAAATTAACAGATGCTAAAGCAATCACCGAAATCAGACCGACACCAGAATTTACGGCTCAAGTTGAGCAACGCAAACAAGCGATTTTAGGTTTTAAAAAGACATGTTTAAGTCTTAAGGAGTTAATTCAAAAAATGGAGCGATTGAAAGAAAACGGAATCAAAACGATTTATTTCAGTGATTTAAAGGAAGAGGTAGAAACAGTTATTTCTGAAATTGACTTTTCGCTACAGGAATTGGAAAGTAAGATCAATTTGATTTTCAGTATACAGGGCCATCGGTTAAACGAGGTGATGAAAACACTTACTATCTTTTCGGTATTTTTTATTCCTTTGACGTTCATTGCAGGTATATATGGAATGAATTTTCGATATATGCCTGGCTTGGAAATGGAAAATGGATACTATATCGTGATGGCAATTATGCTAATAATTTCAACGGGAATCTTAATTTTCGTCAAAAAACGAAAATGGTTTTAATAATATTTAAAGATCAATATTTTTTCAGACTTTAAACTACATTTGCATTTTTAACCGGCCGTTTACTTATGACTTTTTTATCCTAGCTTGAAACATAAAGCTACCTCCACTATTGAAAATATGAAGTTTTTAGTAGTTTCCCGATGGGGAGATTCCTTAGACATTGCCAATACGATTAAGAACGAAGGGCATGAAGTAAAAATGTTTATTCAGGACAAAGAATCGAGCGAAGTAGGATTCGGATTCGTAAAAAAAACGCTTAATTGGGAGCGTCAAATAGATTGGGCAGACATCATTATTTTTGATTATACGGGTTATGGTAAAATTTGTGAGGAATTAAGGGCAAAAGGGAAGATTGTTTTTGGTGGTTCGGTCTTCACAGATGATCTTGAACTTGATCGAAACCTAGGCCAAGAAGTTTTAAAAAAGCATAAGATTAAAATCTTACCATCTAAGGAATTTTTTACTTTCAAGGATGCCATAGAGTACGTAGAAAAAAATCCGGATAGCTATGTAATTAAACCCTGCGGAGAGACCCAAGACTATAAGCAGCTCCTTTACGTAGGTAGTGATGATGCAGGATTAGACGTCATTAGAATGCTCAAGGCATACGAAAAAACGTGGGGTGAAAAGTTTGGTAATTTCCAACTTCAACGTAAAGTCAAAGGGGTAGAGATCTCAGTTGCCGCATTTTTTAACGGGAACAAATTTATCTATCCGGTAAATGTGACCTTTGAGCATAAAAAATTATTTCCAAATGAGTTGGGGGTTTCAACAGGAGAAATGGGTACCACTATGTTTTGGACCAAAGACTCGCCCCTTTTTGAAAATACCTTAAAAAAATTGGAGGGGACATTGGCTAAGCACAATTTTAGAGGTCATATTGATATTAATTGTATCGTCAATGGGAATGGAATTTACCCGCTAGAATTTACTTCTCGATTCGGATTTCCTCAGGTTTTCATTCAGCGAATAGGTATCTTGGATAAGTTTTCAGAGGTAATATATAAGACAGCGGCGGGTATAGATTTTGAGTTTAGGGCCAAGAAAGGCTTTCAAATCGGTGCTTACATTGTGGTTCCTCCATTTCCTTTTACCGATAAAAAATCTTTCAATCTATTTTCAAAGGATGCTCCGGTAATCTTCAAAAAACCAATGCCTGAGGGCGTACATCCGATGCATTTAAAAAAAGTGAATCATGAATGGTTAATTACTGGAGGGACCGGCATTGCAGTCTTGGTCACAGGTACAGGAATTACCATGAAAGAGACGCAGAAAATGATGTATAATCGTATTTCTAATGTGATCGTGAATAATGGTTACTATAGAAACGACATTGGCAATAGATGGTATGAGGATTCGGACAAACTTTGGTCTTGGGGCCTTCTATGATTGGTGTATTGGAAGTTGTCACAGAGATGCCTAAGTTGTTCTTTGATTTCTTGCCGCGTGATTGGGGAGAACATATCCTGCCTTTATGGCCTAATTTAAAAGAAACATCAGACATCTATACGCTTAAGAATGAACGGAATAAGCTAGTCTGTGGGGGCATCGTCTTCAAAGAAAGTTTGCCAACTCCTAGTTCCATAGAGAAAACGTTTATTTCATCTGTCGATAAAAATTGGTATTATTTGGGTTATATCTATACCGACACGGCTTATCGGAATCAAGGATTGGCATCCAAATGGTTACATGAGGTAATGAATTTAGACAAAAACGTCAGTTATTGGTTAACTACGGAAGAGCAGGCGTTAAGCGATTTTTATTTAAAAAACGGCTTTCAATTGTATCGTCATGATACGGAGAATACGGAGACATTGTTCATCTTCGATCGCCAATAATTCGCATACCGTTAAAAATTCCTTTTTAAGTTGCGGATAATTTTTTTGGGTCAATAAAAACGGCTTATGGGTTCTTCCAAAATTGGTAAATACCTTTTTCAAGTTCATATTTATCCCATGATTTCTGGCTTCGACGGGGTTGCTTCTGTGCCCAATCCCACATCATTTTCAATCCCATGCGGAGTGTGGTATTATCTTGATAATCCAATATTGAAATACTTAATTCATGCGCGGGCAAAGCATCTTTGACTTCATGTCGAGCTGCTTCATATCGAATAGTAGCTTTACCTATCACTTCTTTAAGAATTTGAGCGGCCTCCTGGATCGAATAGTAGCGCCAAGATCCTATATTGATGATCTTTTTGGAAGCCCAGGCATCAACGCCAGCTTTCCAAAGAGGTAATAGGCAATCATCAATGCACGAAAAAGCCCTTTGTTGACGACCATCTCCAAAAATGGTAAATGGTAATTCGTTCATATTTTGGAACATCCAAATTCCTAGCACATTTCTATACCGATCCCAAATATTTTGATTACGTCCATAGACATTATGAGGCCTTAAGATGCACCAATCTAGGCCATGTTGTGATCCTGCAATTTTAATGTCCATTTCACAGGCATATTTCGCCACACCATATGGATCTATGGGTTCAGGAAGGTCAGATTCCTTGAAAGGCGGATTCCCCACACCGTAGACCGCCATGCTTGAGGTAAAGACAAGGCGACCCACTTGACCTTCTATACACGCATTTACCACACTAGCAGTCCCTACTATATTGGACCTATAATTGAATTTGCGAATGAATGGACTTAATCCCTCTGCAGCATAGGCAGCAAAGTGATAAACGATTGATACCCCTTTAAAGAGGTCAGCAATCTCATCTGAGGTGATATCTAGTTGATGAAATTCAACACCGTTAGGCACGTGTTCGATATAACCACCAGAAAGATCATCAATACCAATTATTTTGACTTCCGCATGGTTTTGTAAAATCCACTCGGCCATTCTGGACCCTAACAATCCAGCGACACCCGTTATTAATATTTTTTTCAAATCACTCAGGGTTAAAAATAATTAGGTTCTGTGTTGAAATACGTCTTGTATTTTGATGTTCGGATTATTTATAAAATAGATAATATTCTCAGCGAAACTCAATTAAGTTATCCGTTTGAGAATCCAAAATACGTCAAAAATACTCAAACGGTTGTGCAGAATTTGGATCAGATTATCTTTAATCGCATTACTTGTTTATAGGAGGATAACACTTTGGTTGATGTTCAATGATATTGTTGGGTTCAAGAGGTTTCCGAATGAAAAGGGTTGCTGATCGACTCTTCATTACATCGATTTAATATCATTCTTTAGAGAAGTTGCACTGGGAGTCCAAGGAGCAACATGATATGTTGTATTTTTGCGATGAATAGCTTATAATCAAGATTAAAAAATACATAGTTGCAGTAAATATTTAGTTAAGTTTTTATAATAGAACCATAATAGACGCCCATATATAAACTTACTTTGCAGGATACCCATATTTAGATAGAAATGAAAATAATTTATGCTGAAAATGCCCCAGAGCCCATTGGGCCTTATAGTCAAGCCACCTTGGTTAATGGCCTTCTTTTTATTTCAGGTCAAGTTGCAATTAACCGACAAACGGGTGAATTTGAAACTTCCGATATTCAATCGGAGACAGATCGGGTAATGAAAAATTTGGAAGCCATCTTAAATGCAGCTGGAGTGAATTTTTCTCATGTAGTCAAGTGTACCTTGTTTATTAGGGATATGAATGATTTCGTTAAAATAAACGAAGTATATGGCAGCTATTTTGCTAGCCATCCTCCAGCCCGAGAAACGGTCGAAGTTTCAGGATTGCCCAAAAATGGCAATATTGAAATTTCCTGTATTGCCTATGTACCCAAATAATAGAAATAGCAGTAAGTTATGAAAGACATACGCGTGAGATTTGCACCGAGTCCTACTGGAGGACTTCATATCGGTGGGGTGCGAACAGCACTTTTCAATTACCTCTTTGCCAAAAAAATGGGGGGTACATTTATCTTAAGAATTGAAGACACAGATCAAGCGCGTTTTGTAGAAGGGGCGGAGGCCTACATCATTGAAGCCTTGAAATGGTGCGAAATAAATCCTCAAGAAGGTCCTGAAATAGGTGGCCCTTACGGCCCCTATCGGCAATCGGAGAGAAAAGTCATTTATCAGAAATATGCGCAACAATTAATTGATGAAGGTAAGGCTTATTATGCCTTTGATAGCTCAGAAGACCTTGAACAGATGCGTGAGAAGTTAAAGGCAGATGGTGTGCTCAACCTAAATTACAATTCAGCATCACGTCGGGCAATGAAAAATTCTTTGACGCTTTCGGCGCAAGAAGTTAAGGAAAAACTGGACACTGGGGTGCCTTATGTGGTTCGCTTTAAAATGCCGGATAAACGAGAAATAAGATTCCATGATTTGATCAGAGGATGGATACTAGTGCACTCGTCTACTTTGGATGATAAGGTGATCTTGAAGTCAGATGGGCTAGCCACCTATCATTTAGCCAATGTGGTTGACGATTATTTAATGAAGATTTCACACGTGATTAGGGGAGAAGAATGGCTACCCTCTGCGCCATTGCACGTATTGCTGTATGAGGCTTTTAATTGGACAAAGAACATGCCCGATTTCGCCCACCTACCATTGATTATGAAGCCTGATGGGAATGGAAAATTGAGTAAAAGAGCAGCAGAAAAGGCAGGGTTTCCTATTTTTCCATTGACATGGAAAGAATCAAATTCACAGGAGGTTATAGAAGGGTTCAGAGAGTTAGGATTTTTCCCTGAGGCATTGGTCAACTTTTTAGCGTTACTAGGATGGAATCCCGGGGGTGATCGCGAAATTTTTAATATCGAAGAGCTGAGTGAAGTATTTTCTATCGATAGGATTGGAAAATCAGGAACCAAATTCGATTTTGAAAAGGCCAAATGGTTCAATCAGCATTATTTAAAAAACAAATCCCTTGAAGAGTTGTCAAAAGGTGTCGTAGAGGATCTTCTGATTGCTCATCGAATAACTTGTCAACCAGCACTTGCCAATCAAATTGTTGCACTCTTGATTCAAAGAGTTACTTATGCCAATGAATTAGCACCCTCAAGTTTATTTCTGTTTAATCGGCCCGATCAATTTGATGAATTCTTGATTCACAAAAAATGGAATCAAGAAGCGGCTTTGGCGCTTAGCACATATTCAGAGAGGTTAATTGATTTAAAAGACATTGATGCCGAGTTGGCCCATTCGTTGCTTCAAGAAACGATGCAAGCGCTTGGCATCAACCCCGGACGAGTACTTCAGCCGTTACGGATCGCGATAACGGGCTCTGGATCAGGACCTGACTTAATGAAAATAATTGAAATTCTTGGGACGACGGAAACTGTTGTTCGAATCAGGGAATCAATTCTTAAATTTGAAGTAATCAAAAACAGTAATCCCTATGTCTAAATTGAAAAAATCAGAAGAAAACAGCAAGCCTAAGGTTCATCAAAAATTAACAGGATTTGAAATGGAAATTGATCAATTTGGAGAGATAAAGTCAAATTTTGATATCGATAAGATCAACCAATTTTTAAATAATCATGTCAAAGACAAAAAGTTGAATGATCAAGAAGAATCGGCTGAAAAGGCTGACTAAAGGGGTATATCGCGAGTGCGCGTTTAATTCCATAACAGCCCAAGTCAAATTTTAAATTGATCAAATAACCTGATAAGATGATGAAAATAGGATTGGTTAAAGAGGATAAGATCCCCATTGACAAGAGAGTTGCGCTTACACCACTACAGGCAAAACAAATCCAATTAGACTTCCCAAAAGTAAAAATAGTTGCCCAAACTAGTGATATTCGCTGTTATACTGATCAGGATTATCTTCAAGAGGGTATCGAGGTGGTAGAAGATTTACGGGATTGTGATATTTTGATTGGCGTAAAAGAAGTGCCCATTAAAAATCTCATTGAGGGAAAGACATATCTTTTCTTTTCCCACACCATCAAAAAACAATCATACAACAGGAAGTTACTCGCAGCAGTTCTTGAAAAAAGGATTAGGTTGATTGATTATGAGGCCCTAACCAATGACGAGGGCACTCGCATCGTAGCATTTGGACGATGGGCAGGAATTGTTGGTGCATATAATGCTATTTGGACTTTTGGAAAGAGGTTCAATCTTTACCATGTAAGAAGGGCTTTTGAATGTTTCGATTTAGAGGATCTAAAGTCTGAATACAAAAAGGTTTTATTACCGCCTATTAAAATTGCGCTCACAGGAGGAGGACGTGTGTCAAAGGGTGTGATGGAAGTGCTTTTGGGAATGAATATTAAAAAAGTAACACCTCATGCTTTTATTAATGAGGAATTTGATTTCCCAGTATTTTGTCAATTAAACATAAGAGATTATCACGTCAGGAAAGAAGACTTAGTTTTCAGTAGAACAGAATTCTATAAGGACCCGACCCAGTTTGACGGCACTTTTTTGAAATATGCTCGCGTGGCGGACATACTTATCGCCGGAGCTTTTTGGGATCCAAAAGCTCCCGTTTTATTTAAGAGAGAAGATATCCTTGCCGATGATTTTAAAATCAGAATTATCGCTGACATTACCTGTGATATCCAAGGCTCTATCCCATCTACGTTGCGCTCATCGACGATAGAAGCACCTATTTATGATTTTAATCCTAGCGAGAATGCCATTGAGTCGGCACTTAGAGATGAGGCCAATATTACTGTTATGGCCGTTGACAATCTGCCTTGTGAATTACCGAGGGATGCCTCTGACAGCTTTGGAAATGAATTAGTGAAAAACGTATTGTCTCATTTGCTTGGGGAAGATCTATCGGAGATCATCGCTAGAGCTACAATTTGTGAAAAGGGAACATTAACCAAGAGATTTTCTTCTTTGCAAGGATTCGTAGATGGAAGGGAATAAAAAAGGCGCTTATCATAAATAAGCGCCTTTTTTATTATTCAATTCTTTTTAGCCGTTCATTGAGACTAAAAATTCGTCATTATTTCTGGTTCCTTTCATTCTACTCAAAAGGAACTCCATGGCTTCTGTGCTCGTCATATCATTCATGAATTTACGTAAAATCCAAACACGACTCAACTCTTCCTTATCCATTAACAAATCTTCACGTCGGGTGCCTGAGCCAGGAACATCAATGGCAGGATAAACGCGCTTGTTGGAAAGTTTTCTATCCAAAAGAAGCTCCATATTACCTGTGCCCTTAAATTCCTCGAAGATAACCTCATCCATTTTAGATCCTGTATCAATCAGTGCAGTAGCTATAATAGTCAAAGAGCCTCCGTTTTCAACATTTCTAGCGGCGCCAAAAAATCTTTTGGGTTTGTGTAGTGCATTGGCATCTACCCCTCCTGAAAGAATTTTTCCAGAGGAAGGAACAACGGTATTATAGGCTCTGGCAAGTCGGGTAAGTGAATCAAGTAGTATTACTACATCATGACCACATTCTACCATTCTCTTGGCTTTTTCAAGTACCATAGATGCCACTTTTACATGTCTTTCCGCTTGCTCATCAAAGGTTGAAGCGATCACTTCTGCTTTCACTGATCTAGCCATGTCCGTTACTTCTTCCGGGCGTTCATCTATTAAAAGAATAATGAGAAAGCATTCAGGGTGGTTTTCCGCGATGGCATTCGCTACATTTTTGAGAAGAACTGTTTTACCTGTTTTGGGTTGTGCTACGATCATACCACGCTGACCTTTACCTATTGGGGCGAAAAGATCTAAAATCCGTGTAGAATAATTATCGGCACTGGTACTCAGATTTAATTTTTCTTGAGGGAAGAGTGGGGTTAAATATTCGAAAGCAACTCGATCTCTTATCTCTTCTGTTGTTTTACCATTAACAGAAGCAACCTTGAGGAGTGCAAAATATTTCTCACCATCTTTTGGTGGTCTAATTTCTCCTTTTACCGTATCTCCAGTTTTTAAGCCGAATAATTTTATTTGAGAGGGCGAAACATAAATATCATCTGGAGAAGCTAAATAATTATAGTCACTGGATCTTAAAAACCCGTAACCATCTTGCATGGCCTCAAGTACTCCCTCGTTTTCTATGATCCCTTCGAATTCTTTTATATTTTTTAAATGTTCTTCTTTTTTTGCTCTAGCTTCATCCCGCTCAGATTTTTCTCTTCTTTCGGGTTTCTCTTCTATTTTTTCTGGTAAATCAGTATTTTCAGATTTAGGCGCCGACTGGGTATTTTCAGGTTTAGGCACATTAGTTGGACGTGCTTGTGGTAAATTTTGTGCTTTGTCTTTTTGTAATCCTAAATCTAAGGATGCCAAGAGATCTGCGGCCCCGTTAGTAGGAGCTGGAGTGGGTGCTTCTTGGTGGTTTTCCTCGATATTTTTCTTTTTAGGTTGATTGGAGTTGGGAAATTTCTTCCTAGGCGGCTGAGGTTTGTTAGTTGGCTCAGCCAAAGTCTTGTCTATTTCGCTATCAGGAAGTGATGCTTGAAGATCTAATATTTTATATATTAGATCTTGTTTGGATTCTTTTTTTGCGTTTTTTACGCCAAGGCCTTCAGCTATTTCTACCAACTCTGATAGAAGCCGAATACTTAATTCGTCTAATGTATGCATAAATCGTAACTAGTGGATAATGATTATCTCGATGTGTATATTGAATTTGATTTGGTGTAGACTGTTTTGAATCTAAACCAGCTTGTGAATAGAACCACAATAATAGGACAAGTACATTTTATAAACAAATATTCAACTTTTTTTATCTCGTGCGCAGATTGATTCCTTGAATCTTCGCTTTATTGATTATCTAGTCTTTTCTTTGTGGTTTCTAAACAATATAGCCAATGCTTGTAGTTAGTGTTATTCGAAAAAATATAGATCAATATTCCTTAGGGCTTCAGAAAAGAGGCTTTAAGGAGCCTATGGCCTTACTAAATCGAGTGATTGAGGCCGATGAATTGCGGAAAAGCTTGCAGGCTGCGTTGGATGAGCAGTTAAATAAGTTAAATCTGTCATCTAAAAAAATCGGCATCCTAATGCAGGCGGGTAAGCAAGATGAAGCCCGTCAAATAAAACTTGAAACCGCAAATATTAAGGAGGAAAGTAAATTATTGACTGAAAAACTTCAAATGGTTGAAAAAGAGGTAAGGGATCAGTTATATCAAATACCTAATATCCCCAATGAGCAGGTAGCCTTTGGTGTAAGTGAGGCCGATAATGAACTGATACATGAGGGGGGAGTGTTACCAGTATTAGACGAAAAGAGTAAGCCTCATTGGGATTTGATAGCCGATTATAATCTCGTGGATTTTAATTTGGGAAATAAGATTAGTGGAGCGGGATTCCCGTTCTACAAAAATCAAGGAGCCAGAATGGTTCGGGCCATGATCAATTATTTTTTGGACCAAGCCATAGCATCTGGTTATCAAGAAATTCAGCCACCGATCATTGTCAATGAAGATTCTGCCTATGCTACTGGACAGTTGCCTGACAAGGAGGGTCAAATGTATCATCTCTCGGATACCAATCTTTATCTAATTCCAACAGCTGAGGTGCCTTTGACCAATATTTACCGCGATGTCATTCTTAAGGATCAGGACTTTCCTGTAAAAATGGTGGGGTATACCCCATGTTTTAGGCGAGAGGCTGGATCTTGGGGGGCCCACGTACGCGGCCTTAATAGGTTACATCAATTTGACAAGGTAGAGATTGTGCAAATTGCTAAACCTGAGGAGTCTTACGAGATCCTACAAGGCATGATTGCGCACATTCAACAGTTAATTGAGTCTTTGGAGTTACCCTATCGTATTTTAAGACTTTGTGGAAAGGATTTAGGATTTAGTTCGGCAATTACGTATGACTTTGAGGTATTCTCTGCTGGGCAAAATAAGTGGTTAGAGGTAAGTTCTGTGTCTAATTTTGAAACCTATCAAAGTAATCGATTGAAGTTAAGGTATACTACCGAGGAGGGAAAAAAATTACTTGCCCATACCTTGAATGGTAGCGCTTTGGCGGTCCCACGAATTTTAGCTGCTATTTTGGAAAATAACCAGTCATCAACGGGCATTAAGATGCCTAAAGTATTACACCCCTATTTAGGTTTTGATTTCATTTCTAAATAGCCAGCTATTTTTTTTCAGCTAAGGTATTTGAGTGAGAACTGTTTTTTCTCATTTAATCAGGATTTAAGGTACGGTCAACAAGGCATTCCACTTTGATTTTATTTTTAAGGACCGAATCGTGTTTTCTGATAATAACACCTGCCATTCTCAACTTTAAGCGGTATTTAATGGTTCTTTTTTAGCTTTGTGCCAATGATCAAAATAAGAAAAGGTATACGGGAAGATTTGCCCCAAGTTTTAGATTTAATTAAAGAGTTGGCGGTATACGAAAATGCGCTTGAGCAGGTGGAGAATTCAGTGGCTCAAATGGAGGTGGATGGATTTGGAGAACATCCGATTTTCAGTTTTTTTGTTGCGGAGGAAGGCGCTCAGATTCTTGGGACCGCAATCTATTATACCAGGTATTCAACTTGGAAAGGCAAAAGGCTCTATTTGGAAGATATCATCGTGAAACAGTCTTATAGAAGAATGGGTGTAGGCAAAAGCTTATTTGACGAAATCCTGATAACGGCAAAAGAGGATCAATGTACGGGTATGATGTGGCAAGTACTGGATTGGAATGAAATGGCAATAAATTTCTATAAAAAGCATTACCCTGCCAAATTCGGCGATGACTGGCTCAACTGTAACATTGATTTTTAAATTTCTTCTAATACAGTACTGAAGGAAACTATTGATTCTCCGTATTTTGCGAGCACTTTATTTTCTAAAATAGCCCCTTCATGGGCCAAATAAGCTTGAATATCAGCGATTTTCGTTGCCATAAATTGGATTGCGTATGTATTGCCATTAGCGTCAGGGTGTTCATTAACTAATCTCAGAACTCTATGGTTCATGAATTTGTTGGTATTAAGCACATCTGGAATGTGCTCCATGGTCATGTAGTGGAGCCATTCCTGTTCAATGGGTGGTTCGAGGTTATAGGTAATGTTTAAGATAAACATGTAAAGGATAATTTATTTTTGGGCAAAGATACCTGAGTACTGCGTCATTTTGGGTAGTTAATCTGAAATTTGATTATAGCCATTTTTCATTTTAAAATTCACACAAAAAGCGTTTTGATTGACTAAAAACACTCTTAATAAGTCGCTAAAGCGTTATTTATTGGCATCATATCTCTGCTATCGATAGGGTAGAATCGGTATTAGTGACCTATTCCTATCCTCCAATAGGTTCTTAGTTTAGTATTTCTCGATGATATAGGTATTTTGTTGAGCTTATTCTATTTAATTTGTTTATTAAATGTAACAATTTATTTTTTTTTAACATGTGAATGTTTAATTTAGCTATAACGGTTATTTAGACAGCTAAACTATTAACTAGATAGTTAAACTATTAGGATTTTAACAGTAACAACTCAACCCAAGGAAAAAAGATGGATCTCAAAGCAGACGAGCAATGGAAGATTATCCCAGGATTTAAAAATTATTTAATATCAAATGGAGGTAAAATTAAAAGTATAACCCGTAAAGTGTGGCATAAAGAAAGCAAGACTGAAATGACACTTAAAGGAAAAATGATGCGACAACGATGGAATAAAACATGTCGTTGTTATTTTCTTGATTTATTGAGTGA
Source organism: Flammeovirgaceae bacterium (assembly GCA_013204595.1). GTDB lineage: Bacteria > Bacteroidota > Bacteroidia > Cytophagales > Cyclobacteriaceae > UBA4465. The sequence goes on along the minus strand of JABMNK010000024.1, from coordinate 5,706 downwards.
TGAGTCAAAAAGGCGGACCATTTATCCTCATAAAGAAGTAGCGAAACTTTTTGTGCCCTGTAAGATAGTGCTTCCCGATGGAATGAAGAATCAAAAAATGATGATTATTCATCGTGATAATAATCCGCGAAATAATTCAGCAAGTAACCTCCAATGGATGACTGCTTCAGATCACATGAAATGGCAATTTGAAGTAGGAAATAAAAATAATTTCAAAGTGTGGAAGGTGAGAAAGAAATTATATAAAAACGGATTCAAGGAAGAAACCGTATTACCAGGTCGTCCTCGAAAGATCGCTTCGGTTTCGTAATCTCCCCCTTGTTTGGTTTGAGCGATATCAGAATTGATATAATTAACTTTATCAATTCTGATGTGTGTTCAAGAAGAGCTACAGTTTATTAATTGATCGGTTCGATATGAACATACGATCGATCTTGACGACCTTTTTTGAATTTAACAAGACCATTGGTCAGTGCAAATAAGGTATGATCTTTTCCAATGCCTACATTGTTTCCAGGGTGGTGCTTGGTGCCACGCTGACGGACAATAATATTACCAGCTATAGCGGCCTGCCCACCGAAAATTTTTACGCCCAGCCTTTTGCTTTCAGATTCTCGTCCGTTGTTTGAACTACCTGCGCCTTTTTTGTGTGCCATTTTTGATAATTATTTGATGTCTTCGATTAATATTTTTGTGAACTGCTGTCTGTGACCATTCTTTACTCGGTAACCCTTCCGTCTTTTTTTCTTAAAAACGATCACCTTGTCTCCCTGTACGTGCTCGAGAACTTTAGCAGAAACGATTGCGCCTTTAACATTAGGCGTGCCTACATTAATCTTGCCATCGTTATCGATGAGTAGGACTTGAGAGAAATTCAATTCCGTCCCTGCTTCAGCATCCATTAAAGGTGCGTAGAGAAATTTATTTTTTTCTGCTTTAAATTGCTTTCCAGCAATGTCGACTATTGCGTACATTATATTCTTTTGTTACTTTGTCAAAAAGGAGTGCAAATATAGCCTTTAAGATTGAAAAGTCAAATACAAAAGGCAGACATTAATTTAAATTTATTGTGGATAATTTTTTTTTAAAAAATGACATTTTTTTTCAACCCCATTTATTCGCTAAAATCATCAAAGGTTTATTTTAATATTGGAAATTAAATAGCTGCTAATCATTCTGTTATCAACTTATCCACAATTAAATTGACCGTTATTAAAGATGCATGATCGCCTTGTATATGTGACGAGTTTTCAACACATTTGTAATCACAGTTAAAAAGAATAGGCCACCAGCTAATTCAATTCTTTTTTTGCACTGTTAAACATAGAATTTAAGTGATTCGGTTAGCTCAGTCATCGTTGTTATACATTATTATGTGTGTAGAGATGAGAGTTATAGCCTTTTTTTAATTTTTTTAACTACGTTGAAGATACAATGGATGCAAGCGCTAACCGCATGATAGAAGAGCCTATTCTTAAAGAGAATAAAAATAGGTTTGTTTTATTTCCAATTGAGCATGACGATATATGGTCATATTACAAAAAAGCAGAGGCGAGTTTTTGGACTGCTGAGGAAATTGATTTGGGTCAGGATATAAAGGATTGGGAGACCTTGACGGCAGACGAAAAGCATTTTGTTAAACATGTACTGGCTTTTTTTGCAGCGAGTGATGGCATTGTCAATGAGAATCTCGCTGAAAATTTTGTATCCGAAGTACAGTACACCGAGGCGAAATTCTTCTATGGGTTCCAGATAGCCATTGAAAATATACATTCGGAGACGTATTCACTGTTGATTGATACCTACGTAAGAGATCCCAAAGAGAAAGATGGTTTATTTAACGCTATTGATACAATGGATTGCGTTAAAAAGAAGGCAGATTGGGCTTTGAGATGGATAGACAAGGGTTCGTTTGCAGAGAGATTGGTTGCCTTTGCCGCCGTTGAGGGTATCTTTTTTTCAGGGAGTTTTTGTTCAATTTTTTGGTTGAAGAAGCGAGGTTTGATGCCCGGTCTTACCTTTTCGAATGAGCTAATTTCAAGGGATGAGGGACTTCATTGTGATTTTGCGTGCTTGTTGTACAACAGTCATTTGAAAAATAAATTATCTACTGAAATTGTACAAGGGATTATAGAGGACGCAGTAAAAATAGAAAAGGAATTTGTAACAGATGCCTTGCCCGTCAAACTAATTGGCATGAATGCCGAATTGATGTGTCAATACATCGAATTTGTGGCGGACCGTTTATTATTGGAATTGGGGTGTGCTAAAATTTATTTTGCTACTAATCCATTTGATTTTATGGAAATGATTTCGCTTCAAGGAAAAACTAATTTCTTTGAAAAAAGAGTGGGTGAATATCAAAAAGCGGGCTTGCTTAATCATGAAAATGAAGGTGGAAAATTTAGTCTTGACGAGGACTTTTAAAGAATAATTAAGAAAGGGATAACAATCAACTATGTTAGTATTAAAGAGAGACGGCCGCAGACAGTCAGTTAAATTTGACAAAATAACCGCGAGAATTGAAAATCTCTGCGAAGGGTTAAATAAGGATTTTGTAGAGCCTGTAGAGATTGCAAAAAAAGTAATAGATGGTTTATATGATGGTGTAAGCACGATTCAGCTAGATGATTTAGCGGCAGAGATTTCCGCTTCAATGACTACGCGACATCCGGATTTTGCCAAATTAGCCGCCAGGATAGCCATATCCAATCTACATAAGGTTACCTCTGCATCATTCTCTAATACGATGAAGCATTTGTATACTTATATTGATGCAAGAACTGGGGAGAATGCACCCTTATTGTCAACGGAGACTTACGGTATCATCAAGAATAACGCCAAAATATTAGATGAGGCTATCGACTATACCCGTGATTATGGGTATGATTATTTTGGATATAAAACATTGGAGAGGTCTTATTTGATGAGGCTTAACGATAAGATCGTTGAGCGCCCTCAGCATATGTTGATGCGAGTGGCTGTAGGGATACATGGAGAGGATATCGCCTCGGCCATTCAGACCTATCATTTAATGTCTGAAAAATGGTTCACACATGCGACGCCCACCTTATTTAATGCAGGGACACCCAAGCCGCAGCTCTCTTCTTGCTTTCTGTTGACTATGCAGGATGACAGTATTGACGGAATTTATGATACCCTTAAGCAGTGTGCCAAAATCTCACAATCCGCAGGTGGGATAGGGCTAAGTATCCACAACATTAGGGCCACAGGGGCCTATATCAAGGGCACGAATGGAACTTCCAATGGAATTATTCCAATGTTGAGAAATTTTGACATGACAGCGCGTTATGTTGATCAAGGGGGAGGGAAAAGAAAGGGTAGTTTCGCCATCTATATGGAGCCATGGCATGCAGATATTTTTGAATTCCTTCAATTGAAAAAAAATCATGGCAAGGAGGAGTTGAGGGCACGGGATCTTTTTTATGCCATGTGGATTTCAGACCTTTTCATGAAAAGAGTTGAGGCAAATGGAGATTGGTCGCTATTCAGCCCAGATGAGGCCAAGGGACTTGATGAGGCCTATGGCGAAGAGTTTGAGAAGCTATACGAAAAGTATGAGCAGGAGGGAAAGGCCAGAAGGGTAGTCAAAGCTCAGGATCTTTGGTTTGAGATTCTAGAATCTCAAATAGAAACTGGTACGCCTTATATTTTGTATAAAGATCATGCCAATAGGAAGTCTAATCAAAAGAATTTGGGGACTATAAAGTCAAGTAATCTGTGTACCGAGATCATGGAATACACTTCCAAGGACGAAGTCGCTGTTTGTAATTTGGCTTCAATTTCTTTGTCCAAATTTGTTAATGAGTCGGACAAAACATTTGATCACCAGCGGCTCTATGAGATCACTAAGGTGGCAACCAAAAATCTTAATAAGGTTATAGATGTCAATTATTATCCTGTCAAAGAGGCGAGGACTTCAAATATGCGTCATCGTCCGATAGGATTGGGCGTCCAGGGTTTGGCTGATGCTTTTGTGATGTTAAGACTTCCTTTTGAGTCTGAGAGTGCACAGCGCCTAAATAAGGAAATTTTTGAGACGATTTATTATGCTGCTATGGAGGCTTCTATGGAATTGGCCCAACTTGAAGGTACTTATGAAACCTATAAAGGTTCTCCTGTATCGAAGGGAATTTTTCAATTTGATATGTGGGGCGTAACCCCAGACTCTGGACGATGGGATTGGTACGATTTAAAGCAAAGAGTAAAGAAACACGGGATAAGAAATTCATTATTGGTAGCACCTATGCCTACTGCGTCCACATCTCAGATATTGGGGAATAATGAATGTTTTGAGCCATTTACTTCCAACATGTATGTGCGTAGAGTGCTTTCAGGAGAATTTATCATTGCCAATAAATATTTAATGAAAGATTTGATTGGTTTGGGATTGTGGGATGATCGTATGATGAATAAGATCAAAGTGGAGAATGGATCTATTCAAAATATTAATGAAATTCCGGCAGACATCAAAGAACTTTATAAGACGGTTTGGGAGATCTCTCAGAAGACTATTATTGATATGTCAGCTGATCGAGGTGCTTATATCTGCCAAAGTCAAAGTTTGAATATTCATTTACTGAATGCCAATTTTGGAAAGATGACCTCAATGCACTTTTACGCTTGGAAAAAAGGCCTTAAAACGGGTATGTATTATTTAAGAACCAAGGCAGCTACGGATGCGATCAAATTTACTGTAACCAAAGAAGAGGAGGTTCATCTTGAAGTTGAAAACGAGACTCAAACGGTCTTAGTAGATCAGAATCTCGGTCAACAGGCGATCCAATGTTCATTGGATGATCCGGAAGGTTGTGAGATGTGCGGGAGTTGAGTCTTCAAAAAAAGCATAAAAAAACCCTTATTAAAGGGTTTTTTTATGCTTAAAATCTGTTTAACTTAAATGATTCCTGCGCCATTTTTCAATTCTTCGACAATTTCTGGATTTAGCAAAGTAGATATATCTCCTAAATTTGAGATATCTCCACTGGCAATTTTCCTTAAAATTCTTCGCATTATTTTTCCAGATCTTGTTTTGGGAAGACCAGATACAATTTGAATTTTATCAGGTTTGGCTATTGGGCCGATGATCTTGGCGACCGTTTCTCTAATTTCTTTAATTAAAAGCTCCTTGCTAGTGTCATTGAGGTCACATATGGCATAGGCGTAAATTCCCTCTCCTTTAATTTCGTGAGGATAGCCGACCACGGCGGATTCAATTACTTTGGGATGTTCATTGATTGCGTTTTCGACTTCTGCAGTGCCCATGCGGTGACCAGACACATTCATCACATCATCAACCCTACCCAAAATCCTCAAGTAACCATCATGATCACGCTTGACGCCATCTCCCGTAAAATAAAGGCCGTTGTAAGTAGAAAAATAAGTTTGTTTACATCGCTCATGATCCCCATACGTTGTTCTTAATATCGAGGGCCAAGGAAATTTGATACAAAGATTGCCTTGAACATTGTTTCCTTTCACTTCATTACCTTCAGGGTCCACAATAATGGGTTGGATGCCTGGGAGTGGTAAAGACGCATGAGCGGGTTTATTTGGTGTAATTCCGGCCAATGCAGAAATCATGATACCACCAGTTTCGGTTTGCCACCAAGTATCAACCAATGGGCAATTCCCCTTACCGATATGATTATGGTACCAGTGCCAGGCTTCTTCATTAATAGGTTC
>JABMNK010000002.1 GCA_013204595.1 Flammeovirgaceae bacterium | reverse complement strand
GCCGACGTAGCTCAGGGGTAGAGCGTTTCCTTGGTAAGGAAGAGGTCGTGGGTTCAATTCCCATCGTTGGCTCTATCTTGATATTGAGGCATTTTAACTATATTGCAGGCTCATTAAGGGTAAATTATTGAATAAAAAGATTAATTAAACAAGATTAACAAACAAATTAAAAGCTGAGGATTATCAAAAATGGCAAAACAAAACTTTGATCGCTCAAAACCACACGTAAATATTGGTACAATAGGTCACGTAGACCATGGTAAAACAACTTTGACGGCTGCTATTTCTGCTGTCCTAGCTGGAAAGGGACTCGCAGAAATGAGAGACTTTTCGTCAATTGACAATGCGCCTGAGGAAAAAGAGAGAGGTATTACGATCAATACTTCTCATATTGAATATTCAACGGTTAATCGGCATTACGCACACGTTGATTGTCCAGGTCACGCGGATTATGTGAAAAACATGGTTACAGGTGCTGCGCAAATGGACGGAGCTATTATCGTGGTAGCAGCCACGGACGGACCGATGCCCCAAACAAGAGAGCATATTTTATTGTCTCGTCAGGTAGGTGTTCCTGCATTGGTGGTGTTCATGAATAAGGTTGACTTAGTTGATGATCCAGAGCTTCTTGAATTAGTTGAAATGGAAATCCGTGAATTGTTGTCATTTTATGATTTCCCAGGAGATGATATACCAGTAATTCAAGGTTCAGCGCTAGGCGGGCTTAATGGAGATCCAAAATGGGTTGAAAAAATTGAAGAGTTAATGACAGCGGTCGACGAGTACATTCCGATTCCTACTAGATTAACAGACAAGGACTTTTTGATGCCGGTAGAAGATGTTTTCTCGATCACAGGTCGTGGAACAGTTGCTACAGGAAGAATCGAGAGAGGTGTTATTAACTCTGGAGATCCTGTTGATATCATTGGTATGGGTGCAGAAAATCTTAAGTCGACGATCACTGGTGTCGAGATGTTCAGGAAGATTTTGGATAGAGGCGAGGCTGGAGATAATGTTGGTCTTCTTTTGAGAGGTATTGAAAAATCTCAAATTAAGAGAGGAATGATTATTTGTAAGCCAGGTTCTGTCAAGCCGCATCAAAAATTCATGGCTGAAGTTTACGTACTTTCAAAAGAGGAAGGCGGTAGACATACACCATTCTTTAATAAATACAGACCACAGTTTTACGCTAGAACAACTGACGTAACTGGTGAGATCTTATTGCCTGCTACTATAGAAATGGTTATGCCTGGAGATAATGTTACGATTGAGGTAATGCTTATCAACAAGATTGCCATGGAAAAAGGGTTAAGATTTGCGATTAGAGAGGGTGGTAGAACTGTAGGTTCAGGTCAGGTAACTGAGATATTGGACTAATACACTCATTTTCGAATGCGTTCTGAAATTAATATTCAGAACGCATTTGTTTCTAAATTGATTTAATCTAACTTTGCAATCCTTTTGGGCCGCATGGTTAATACGGGTGTAGCTCAATTGGCAGAGTAGTGGTCTCCAAAACCATTGGTTGGGGGTTCGAGTCCCTCCTCCCGTGCTAAAAAAACAATATGTCGAAGATTATAGATTTTTTTAAGGATTCCTACAATGAGCTCCTTCATAAAGTGACATGGCCAAGGTATGCTGAGCTTACCAATAGTTCTATATTGGTGTTGGTTGCTTCTTTGATCTTTGCATTATTAATTGGAGTAATTGATCTTGCATTTGACAGTGGGATGACTTGGTTTTATAAAGAATTTTGATGATGGCTGATTTAAAGTGGTATGTCGTCAGGGCTGTAAGTGGGCAGGAGAAAAAAGTGAAAACTTATTTGGATAATGAGATTGCTCGACAGGGATTGGAAGAAGTTATACCGCAGGTACTGATTCCGTCAGAGAAAATTTATGAAATGCGAAATGGAAAAAAAAGAGTTAGAGAACGTAATTTTTTTCCAGGGTACATGATGGTCTCTGCAGACTTGACGAATGGTGAAACCCAACATGTTATTACAAGTATCCCAGGGGTTATAGGATTTCTGGGTGCCGGGGGAATGGGTACTAGCAAAGATCCAGTGGCTCTTAGGCAGAATGAAGTTAATCGGATATTAGGCAAAGTTGATGAGGTCGAAGAGTCTGAAGAAACATTAGGTACTCCTTTTATTATAGGTGAGGGAGTTAAGGTAATGGATGGCCCTTTTAATGGCTTTATAGGAACCGTTGAAGAGGTATTTGAGGATCGAAAGAAACTCAACGTTACAGTGAAAATTTTTGGTAGAAATACGCCTGTAGAATTAAATTATATACAGGTCGAAAAAGAAGATTAAGATGGCAAAAGAGATATCAGGGTATCTTAAATTACAAGTAAAGGGAGGACAGGCTAATCCGTCACCTCCCGTTGGTCCTGCGTTAGGATCTAAAGGCTTAAATATCATGGATTTTTGCAAGCAGTTTAATGCAAGAAGTCAAGAAAAAATGGGGCAATTGCTTCCGGTCTTGATAACCATGTATGCGGATAAGAGTTTTGATTTTGTAATCAAGACCCCTCCTGCTCCCATTATGATAATGGAGGCAGTGAATAAGAAAAAGGGATCACCAGAGCCTAATAGAGATAAAATTGGTACCATCACCTGGGATCAGGTAAAGCAAATTGCGGAGGTCAAAATGCCTGATTTGAACGCTTTTAAAATAGAGGCGGCTATGAAAATGATAGCAGGGACTGCAAGGAGTATGGGTGTAAAAGTTCAGGGAGAATTCCCTCAAACCGTTTAATTGGTTATTTTAATGGGAAAATTGACGAAAAATCAAAAAAAGGCGTTGGAACTATATGATTCAACAAAGGCCTACACGATGGAAGAAGCGGCAAAAATTGTAAAAGAAATTACTTTTGCGAAGTTTGATAGTTCCGTTGATATCGACGTAAAACTGGGAGTTGATCCTAGAAAAGCAGATCAAATGGTCAGAGGTGTGGTTACGTTACCGAACGGTGTAGGTAAAGAGGTTAGGGTGTTAGTTTTGTGTACCCCTGAGAAGGAGGAGGAGGCGAAAGCCGCAGGAGCTGATTACGTCGGTCTTGATGATTACATCAAGAAAATAGAAGGTGGTTGGGTAGATGTTGATGTAATTATCACTATGCCTACTGTTATGGCTAAAGTGGGACGATTAGGTCGTGTATTGGGACCTAGAAGTTTGATGCCTAATCCGAAATCAGGTACCGTTACAATGGACGTTGGAAAAGCGGTTACAGAAGTGAAGGCGGGTAAGATTGATTTCAAGGTAGATAAAACAGGTATTATTCATGCGAGCATAGGTAAAGTTTCGTTTGAACCTAAGATGTTGGAGCAAAATGCACTTGAGATGTTAAATACAATTGCCAAGTTAAAGCCAGCATCGGCTAAGGGGACTTATTTTAGATCGATTTCGTTATCGTCTACTATGAGCAAAGGAATAAGTATTGATAAAAGTAGTATAGCTGGTTCTTGATATGACACGAGAAGAGAAAGGTCACCTAATTGTAGAGCTGACGGAAAGATTTAAAGATAATAACCATTTTTATATTACGGATACCTCCGGATTAAGTGTTGCACAGATCAACAAATTTAGAGGTATGTGCTATAAAGAAGGTATTGAGTACAAGGTGTTTAAAAATAAGTTGATAAAACTTGCTTTAGAAAACCTTGACACAGATTATACATCACTGAGTGCAACCTTAAAAGGTTTTTCTGGTGTTATGTTTATTAAAGAGAATGGTAATGTGGCGGCTAAAGTCATCCAAAAATATAGAAAAGAGGATGCCAAAGGTCGACCATATTTTAAAGGTGCTTCCATTAATACAGATATATTCATTGGTGAGGAACAACTTCAGACGCTTAGTGTCTTAAAATCTAAGAACGAGCTTATTGGAGATGTTATCGCATTGTTACAATCTCCTGCTAAAAATGTAATCTCTGCTCTTCAGAGTAGTGGTAGCAAACTGGCGGGAATAGTGAAGACATTATCTGAACGAGAATAAATATTTGATCAATAAATTAATTAATTAAAATGGCGGATTTAAAAGATTTTGCAGAACAACTTGTCAATCTTACTGTTAAAGAAGTAAGTGAGTTAGCGACTATCCTTAAGGATGAATATGGTATAGAACCAGCAGCAGCGGCTGCACCTGCTATGGCAGCAGGTTCTGGTGGAGGTGGCGCCGAAGCTGCTGAAGAGAAGTCTACTTTCGATGTGATTTTGAAATCAGCGGGCGGGGCGAAACTTGCTGTGGTGAAACTAGTTAAAGAATTAACTGGCCTAGGCTTGAAAGAAGCAAAGGATCTTGTTGATTCTGCTCCAAAAGCAGTGAAAGAAGGTATTGCGAAATCTGAGGCCGAAGGTCTTAAAAAGCAACTGGAAGAAGCTGGAGCAGAAGTAGAATTAAAATAAGCGTTACATAGAATTTTGGAAATAGGCCTGGCCACTTGGTCAGGTCTTTTCCTGTTTGTACATAGTTACGACACGATTATTAAGTAGTTTAACAATAACCCTTTTAATCCTTGGCTACCAAAAATATAAATAAGAGAATAAATTTCTCATCCATCAAATCAGTGATAGATTATCCTGATTTTTTGGACGTACAATTAAAATCATTTGTTGATTTCTTTCAATTAGATACCCCAACTGAATCTAGAGATTCCGAAGGACTTTATAAAGTCTTTATGGAAAATTTCCCAATTTCAGATTCGAGGGATAATTTCAAATTGGAATTCATCGACTATACAGTGGATCCTCCACGATATTCTATCCAGGAATCGATTGAGAGGGGTCTTACTTATTCGGTACCATTGAAAGCGAAATTAAGATTGCTATGTAATGATACGGATAATGAGGAATTTGAAACTATTGAGCAGGAAGTATTCCTCGGAAATATTCCTTATATGACTAATAAAGGCTCATTCGTCATTAATGGAGCCGAGCGTGTTATTGTGTCGCAATTGCATAGGTCACCGGGTGTCTTTTTTGCCCAAAGTAAGCACACCAATGGTACGCTCTTGTATTCTGCGAGGATTATTCCATTTAAAGGTTCTTGGATTGAATTTGCAACGGATGTTAATAATGTCATGTATGCTTATATCGATCGAAAGAAAAAATTTCCAATAACTACCCTTTTGAGGGCGATAGGTTATGGTACTGATAAAGATATTTTGGATCTTTTTGGTCTATCTGAAGAGGTTGAGGCAAACGAAAAGGCGCTTAAAAAGGCCGTAGGTAGACGTTTGGCGGCGAGAGTATTACGTACTTGGATCGAGGATTTTGTTGATGAGGACACTGGTGAGGTTGTTTCTATCGATAGGAACGAGGTATTACTTGAAAGAGATTATGTTATCCAGGAAGAAGATTTACCGACTATTTTAGATTCTGGGAGTAAATCAATTATTCTTCATCGAAAAGAGATAAATGTTACCGATTACTCTATCATTTATATCACCTTGCAAAAGGATCAATCCAATTCTGAGAAGGAGGCGGTAGAGACGATTTATAGACAATTGAGGAATACGGATGCACCGGACGAACAGACGGCTCGAGACATCATTCAGAATTTGTTTTTTAGTGAAAAGCGTTACGATTTAGGTGAAGTAGGAAGGTATCGGATCAATAAGAAGTTAGGGCTTACTGTTGGCTATGAAAATCGCGTTTTGACGAGTGGGGATATTATTTTAATCATTAAATATTTGATTGGTCTAATCAACAGCAAGACGTTAGTTGATGACATTGATCACCTAAGTAATAGACGGGTTAGAACCGTGGGTGAGCAGCTTTATGCTCAGTTTGGTGTGGGTCTTTCAAGAATGGCAAGAACCATTCGCGAAAGGATGAACGTAAGAGACAATGAGGATTTTAAACCTGTTGACTTGATAAATGCTCGGACACTGTCATCAGTGATTAATTCTTTCTTTGGTACGAATCAGCTATCCCAGTTTATGGATCAAACGAATCCATTGGCTGAAGTCACACATAAAAGAAGGATGTCTGCGCTAGGACCTGGTGGTCTTAGTAGAGAAAGAGCAGGATTTGAGGTACGAGATGTTCATTACACTCACTATGGCCGACTATGTACCATTGAGACACCAGAAGGGCCTAATATCGGTCTTATTTCTTCTCTTTGTGTTCACGCAAAGGTCAATCATATGGGGTTCATTGAAACACCCTACAGAGAAGTGGATAACGGCAAAGTAGATATGTCCGGAAAGGTGAGGTATCTAACAGCCGAAGAAGAAGATACTTTTAATATTGCTCAAGCGAATGCACCGTTGTTTGACGATGGAAAATTCAAAAATGAAAAAGTTAAGGCACGTTTTGAAGGTGATTTCCCAGTAGTTGAGCCAAAAGATCTTAAATACATGGATGTTGCACCTAATCAAATTGTTTCAGTTGCGGCTTCATTGATTCCGTTTTTGGAGCATGATGATGCAAATAGAGCCTTGATGGGATCTAATATGCAACGTCAGGCAGTTCCTTTATTGAAACCAGAGGCGCCGATTGTAGGCACTGGGTTGGAAAGTAGAGTGGCATTGGATTCTAGGTCGCTTATATTGGCTGAAGGAGATGGGTTTATTGAATATGTGGATGCCAATAGTATTACGGTAAAATATATTCAAGACGATTCGCAGAGATTGGTCTCTTTTGATTCTGATACGACTACTTATAATCTGATCAAATTTAGAAGGACTAATCAGGATACCTCTATTAATCTAAAACCAATTGTTGCGAAAGGTGAAAAAGTATTTAAAGGTCAACCTCTTTGTCAAGGATTTGCAACAGAAAATGGTGAATTAGCTTTGGGTCGTAACTTAATGGTTGCTTATATGCCATGGCAAGGTTATAATTTTGAAGATGCAATTGTTATTTCTGATCGTGTTGTTCGTGATGATATTTTTACTTCTATTCATATAGATTCTTTTGAATTAGAGGTTAGAGATACCAAAAGAGGGTTGGAAGAATTGACTTCAGAGATTCCTAATGTGAGTGAAGAGGCGGTGAGAAATCTCGATGAAAATGGAATCATAAGGATTGGCGCTGAAATTAATGAAGGAGATATAATGATTGGAAAAATCACGCCTAAAGGCGAGTCTGATCCTACTCCTGAAGAAAAACTTTTAAGGGCTATTTTTGGAGACAAGGCAGGTGATGTTAAGGATGCTTCTTTGAAGGCAAGACCGTCACTGACTGGTGTTGTGATCGAAACCAAACTTTTTGAGAGACCTAAAAAGGATAAAGATCTGAGAGCGAGATCCAAAAAGGAGGTTGAATTATTAAGAAATAAGTATAGCAAAGAGTTGATTGAGGTTAGGGGGCGGATAGTCGATAAACTTGTGACATTATTGGAAGGCAAAGTTTGTCAAGGAATCAAGCATAAGTTTGGTGAGCCGGTGATGTCAAAAGGGACAAAGTTCTCAAGAAAAAATATAGAAGAAAATTTATTTCCAGCTAAGAATATTTATCGAGATGAAAGCACCTATAGTGTGCCTGAGGAATCTAATTTGGTGAGTGATTTAGCACATGAGTCTTGGACCAATGATGATGAAACTAATCAGATGGTGTTTAAGTTGATCAAAAACTATATTATCAAAAGGAATGAGTATACTGGAAGCTTCAAACGCAACAGATTTACGCATGAGGTAGGAGATGAATTGCCTGCAGGTATCATGAAACTTGCCAAAGTTTATATTGCAAAGAAACGAAAGCTTAAGGTTGGTGATAAAATGGCTGGGCGACATGGAAACAAGGGAGTCGTTGCTAAAATTGTTCGTGATGAGGACATGCCTTTCATGGAAGATGGAACGCCGATGGATATTGTTTTGAATCCCTTAGGCGTACCCTCTCGAATGAATATTGGCCAGATATATGAAACTGTATTGGCTTGGGCCGGAAAGAAAATGGGTAGAACCTATGCTACACCCATATTTGATGGAGCAACTGAAGAACAAGTACAAAATGAATTAAAGGAGGCCGGTCTTCCCTCATTCGGTAGGACTTTTTTATATGATGGTTTGACAGGTGAGAAATTTGATCAGCCGGTAACGGTTGGGATTGCTTACATGTTGAAACTAGGACACTTAGTGGATGATAAAATGCACGCGCGTTCTATTGGACCCTATTCTTTGATTACACAACAGCCTCTAGGAGGAAAAGCTCAATTTGGAGGACAGAGATTTGGAGAGATGGAAGTTTGGGCGTTAGAGGCATTTGGCGCTGCACACATTCTACAAGAAATTCTGACCATTAAATCTGATGATGTTATTGGAAGAGCTAAGGCGTATGAGGCCATTGTCAAGGGAGAAAATATGGTGAAACCTAATATTCCTGAATCCTTCAATGTGTTGGTTCATGAGTTAAAAGGATTAGCCCTCGAGATCACATTAGAATAAAGAGTTGTAATCGCTTACCAAGTCTACAAAAAATAAAAAAATTATTATGGCATTCAGAAAGAATAAAAAACTGACCCTAGATTTTTCAAAAATAACCATAAGTTTAGCTTCGCCAGAGTCTATTTTAGAAGGCTCAAACGGTGAAGTGACTCAGCCAGAGACCATCAATTACAGAACCTATAAGCCTGAAATGGGAGGCCTATTTTGTGAGCGTATTTTTGGTCCTGTAAAAGACTGGGAGTGTCACTGTGGTAAATATAAGCGCATTCGATACAAAGGCATTATCTGTGATCGATGTGGTGTTGAAGTAACTGAAAAGAAGGTTAGAAGGGAAAGAATGGGTCATATCGAATTGGTTGTTCCCATTGCCCATATTTGGTATTTCAGGTCTTTGCCCAATAAGATTGGTTATCTATTGGGAATGCCCTCGAAGAAATTGGATGCTATTATTTATTACGAACGTTACGTAGTTATCCAACCAGGAATTAAAGAGGAGGAGGGTATTAATAAACTTGACTTTTTAACTGAGGATGAATATCTAGATATTTTGGATAAGTTACCTCGAGAGAATCAGCTCCTCGATGACTCAGATCCTCAGAAGTTTATTGCGAAAATGGGTGCGGAAGCGCTAGAAATGTTGCTATCTAGAATTCATTTGGATGATTTGTCTTATGAGTTAAGGCATCAGGCAGCAACGGACACATCTCAACAGCGTAAGGCAGAAGCTTTGAAAAGGTTGAAAGTGGTAGAGGCCTTTAGAGAGGCTAAAACCCGAATAGAGAATCGGCCAGAATGGATGATTATCAAGATGGTTCCCGTTATCCCTCCAGAGCTGAGACCACTTGTGCCGTTGGATGGGGGACGATTTGCAACCTCTGATTTAAATGATTTATATAGACGTGTCATTATTCGAAATAATAGGTTAAAAAGATTAATAGATATTAAGGCTCCAGAAGTCATTTTAAGGAATGAAAAAAGAATGCTCCAAGAAGCAGTTGACTCGCTCTTTGATAACTCAAGGAAGGTCAATGCTGTGAGATCTGATGGAAATAGGGCGTTGAAATCATTGAGTGATATGCTTAAGGGTAAGCAAGGTCGCTTCCGTCAAAACTTATTGGGAAAACGTGTAGATTATTCTGGTAGATCTGTTATTGTCGTTGGTCCGGAATTAAAAATGCACGAATGTGGATTACCTAAGAACATGGCGGCCGAATTATTTAAGCCCTTTGTGATTAGAAAGCTGATTGAACGAGGTATTGTAAAGACCGTAAAATCGGCAAAGAAAATTGTGGACCGAAAGGATCCTATCGTGTGGGATATCTTGGAAAATGTATTGAAAGGACACCCTGTTCTTTTGAATAGAGCCCCAACGTTACATAGGTTAGGTATTCAAGCATTTCAGCCAAAACTGATTGAGGGTAAGGCTATACAGTTGCATCCTTTGGTTTGTACTGCATTTAATGCGGATTTTGACGGTGATCAAATGGCGGTACATGTACCGTTAGGTCAAGAGGCAATTTTGGAGGCGTCGTTGTTGATGTTGTCGTCACATAATATACTCAATCCTGCCAATGGTGCGCCAATAGCGGTGCCATCGCAAGATATGGTTTTAGGTCTTTATTATGTAACTAAAGGCCGTAAGAGTACTCCAGAGCGTTTGGTAAAAGGCGAAGGGATGAGCTTTTATAGCTCTGAGGAAGTTATTATCGCTCTTAACGAGGGGGTGATCTCGAAACATGCCTATATCAAAGTACGTACCAATGTTCGTGTTGGAGACCAACTTGAGACCAAATTGGTAGATACTGTAGCAGGTAGGGTTCTTTTTAATCAATATGTGCCGAAGCCAGTTGGGTATATTGATGAGTTGCTCACCAAAAAGAAATTACAGAATATTATATCTAGAATTTTTAAGATCATGGGAATGGCCGTTACGGCCACATTCTTGGATGACATTAAGCAACTTGGCTTTCAAATGGCCTATACCGGAGGTCTTTCTATGGGATTGGGTGATATTAATATTCCAGAGTCTAAGGAAAGATTGGTAGCTGAGGCTAAAAAAGAAGTGGATGCTGTTTGGAACAATTATTTGATGGGACTTATTACTGATAATGAGCGATATAATCAGGTCATTGATATTTGGACACGTACGAATACTTTGTTGACATCCACCTTGATGAAACAGTTAGAGGAAGATGATCAAGGATTTAATTCTATCTATATGATGATGCACTCTGGGGCTAGAGGTTCTCGAGAGCAGATTAGACAGCTGGGTGGAATGAGAGGGTTGATGGCGAAGCCTCAAAAGAATTTAGGTGGTTCCGTTGGTGGAATTATTGAAAATCCCATACTCTCTAACTTCAAAGAAGGGTTGGACGTACTAGAATATTTTATTTCTACGCACGGTGCTAGAAAGGGATTGGCTGATACGGCGCTTAAAACCGCTGATGCTGGTTACTTGACCAGAAGACTTGTAGATGTAGCCCAAGACGTGGTTGTTAATGAGTCTGACTGTGGTACTTTAAGAGGGTTAGTGGTTAAGGCATTGAAAGACAATGAAGAAATTGTAGAATCATTGTCAGAACGAATTTTAGGTAGGGTTTCTGTTCATGATATTTATGACCCTATTTCCGAGGAATTAATTTTTGAAGCCGGCAATGAGATTACAGAAGAAGTTACCGAAGCAATTGATGCGACCGGTTTAGATGAAGTTGAGATACGTTCTGTGTTGACTTGTGAATCTAAAAAAGGAGTTTGTTCCAAGTGTTATGGTAGAAGTTTATCGGCGGGCAGGATGGCTCATTTAGGAGAGGCTGTAGGTGTAATTGCCGCGCAATCGATTGGAGAGCCAGGAACTCAGTTGACTTTGAGAACTTTTCACGTTGGAGGTACAGCTTCTAATATTGCTGTTGATGCCACAATTATTTCAAAGTTTGATGGAATTGTTGAATTTGAAGAACTTCGTACGGTTAATACCACAGACAATGAGGGTAATGCCATAGAAGTAGTAATGGGTCGATCTGGAGAAATCAAAATATTAGACGATAAGAAACAAAAGGTCTATATGACCAATCACGTTCCTTACGGTGCTATTTTGAAAGTAAAAAGTGGTCAAAAGGTGATTAAAGGCGAGGAGATTTGTTTCTGGGATCCTTATAATGCGGTTATTATGTCCGAATTTGATGGTAAAGTTTCATTTGAGGCAATCATCGAAGGAGTTACTTTCAAGGAGGAGTCAGACGAGCAAACTGGCCACAGAGAGAAAGTAATCATTGACACAAAGGATAAAGCAAAAAATCCTTCCATTATTGTGACTACAGGAGATTCGGAGAAGGCGTACAATATCCCAGTTGGGGCACACTTAGCTGTTGATAGCGGTCTTGTTGTTAAGTCAGGTCAAGTATTGGCTAAAATTCCAAGAAAAACAGGTAAGTCTCGTGATATTACTGGAGGTTTACCGAGAGTAACTGAGCTCTTTGAAGCGAGAAACCCTTCAAATCCAGCTGTAGTAACAGAAATAGACGGCGTTGTGACTTACGGAGGCATTAAAAGAGGTAATAGAGAAATCTTTATTGAATCTCGTGATGGCATCCAAAAGCGATACCTTGTCCCCTTGTCCAAGCATATTTTGGTACAGGAAAACGATTTTATTCGGGCTGGAGAGGCACTTTCTGATGGATCTATTACACCGGCAGATATACTTTCTATCCAGGGACCTACAGCGGTTCAAGAATATCTTGTTAACGAGATTCAGGAAGTATACAGATTACAGGGTGTTAAGATTAATGATAAGCACATTGAAACCATTGTTCGTCAGATGATGCAAAAGGTGGTGATTATTGATGCTGGTGATACCTCTTTCTTGACCAATCAATTGGTAGATAGATTTGGTTTCATGTCCGAAAATGATGATATCTTGGATAAGAAGGTTGTTATGGATGCTGGTGACTCTAGTATGTTGAAGCCAGGTCAGATAATAACCAGTAGGTTACTGAGAGATGAGAATTCAAATCTCAAGCGTAGAGATTTAAAAGTAGTGTCTGTAAGGAGTGCAGCGGCAGCTGTTTCTAGACCGATATTACAGGGCATTACCCAAGCCTCTTTAGGAACTAGAAGCTTTATCTCGGCGGCATCATTTCAAGAAACGACTAAAGTATTGAGTGAGGCAGCCATAAGAGGTAAGGAAGATAAGTTGGAGGGGTTGAAAGAAAACGTAATTGTAGGCCATCTTATACCAGCAGGAACAGGTATTAGTAGATTCCAAGACAACTTTGTTGCAAACAAGGAGGAATATGAGAAAATGGTATCCGCAAGAGAAGAATTTGCGAGGTCTAAGGAGCAACTTAGCGAGGTCTAATGGACAAGGGTGATAATATAAAAAATCTTAACATCGAGCTCTCGGAAGAGATTGCAGAGGGGGTTTATTCCAACTTAGTAATGATTGCACATTCGAGTAGTGAGTTTGTGGTGGATTTTATTAGACTTATGCCCGGAGTACCAAAAGCAAAGGTTAAGTCCCGGATTGTGATTACTCCAGAGCATGCGAAGAGATTATTGCATGCATTAGAGGAGAATATTGAAAAGTATGAAGTCACGTTTGGACCGATAAAAAAAGTAGAAGAAGGACCGAAGTTTCCGATAAATTTTGGAGGAACAGTTGGAGAAGCGTAATTATTTATGACGACACCATATTGTGATATCAAATGTTTATCTCTATCTTTGCGTTCCCAAAAATTAGGATTTTCAGTAAAATAGGATAAATGCCGACTATACAGCAGTTAGTAAGGAAAGGAAGAAAAAAATTGACTTCCAAATCAAAATCTCCCGCTTTGGATTCATGTCCACAGCGAAGAGGAGTGTGTACACGAGTGTATACTACAACTCCTAAAAAGCCAAACTCAGCGATGCGAAAGGTAGCTAGGGTGCGATTAACCAATGGTAAAGAGGTGAATGCTTATATTGGTGGTGAAGGCCACAATTTGCAAGAGCACTCTATCGTGTTGATACGTGGTGGTAGGGTAAAAGATTTACCTGGTGTGCGATATCACATCGTCAGGGGCGCGTTGGATACGGCTGGAGTGAATGGACGTACTCAAAGAAGATCAAAATATGGTGCTAAAAGACCTAAGGTCAAAAAATAAAAAATAAAATGAGAAAATCTAAGCCTAAGAAGCGATACATCCTACCAGATCCTATTTATGGAGATACGATGGTTACCAAATTTGTGAATTACTTGATGGTTGACGGTAAAAAGAGCCTCTCATATGGTATTTTTTATGATGCTATAAAGATTGTTGAGGACAAGACCAAAGAAAATGGTATCGAAATATGGAAGACGGCATTGCAGACGGTCATGCCGTCTGTAGAAGTAAAAAGTAGAAGAGTAGGAGGCGCAACCTTTCAGGTGCCAATTGAAGTTCGTGCTGAAAGAAAAATTTCTCTTGGGATTAAATGGATGATTAAATATGCGCGTCTTAGAGGTGAAAAAACCATGAAAGAGCGTTTAGCAGGTGAAATTATTGCTGCGTCAAAAGGTGAGGGTGCTTCGGTTAAGAAGAAGGATGACACGCACAGAATGGCAGAAGCCAATAAGGCCTTTTCTCACTTTAGATTTTAATTGAGTTTTTACTAATGGCAAAAAGAGATTTAAGACTTACGCGTAATATTGGTATCGCTGCGCATATTGATGCGGGTAAAACTACGACTACTGAGCGTGTATTGTACTACACAGGAGCTACTCACAAAATAGGAGAAGTGCATGACGGAGCTGCCACCATGGACTGGATGGAGCAAGAGCAAGAGCG
>JABMNK010000023.1 GCA_013204595.1 Flammeovirgaceae bacterium | reverse complement strand
GTTATCCGATGATAAGTGATGAGTTTGTTTGGAAGGATAAGAATAACAAATCATTGGGGTATAAAATTAAAAAAGGAGTTGAAAAACGAAAGTATCTCATTGGTAAAACCTCCTATCAAAAGTTAGATAAATCACTGATCGTATGATGAGTCGACCTAAAAGGTCTAACGGACAACAAATTAGCATCATTGCCCAATTTACCTGCTACTGAATGAATCTTGGTCGTTTCTAGCGCCTCATGAAGGCTTAGTGGTGGCAAAATAGTAGATAGTCGCTTTGCCAGCATGGTCTTTCCTGCTCCTGGTGGGCCTATCATGATGACATTATGTCCCCCTGCCGCGGCGATTTCAAACGCCCTTTTTATATTTTCTTGCCCCTGAACATCTGAAAAATCTACCGCGTACTGATCTAATCCAACCTCAAAAGTGTCTCGGGTATCGTAGACCAGCGGCACGATCCTATTTTTTCCGCTCAAATGATCAATCGCTTGCTGGATATCCCCAACACCTATTACCTCTAAATGATCAACAATGGCAGCCTCCCTTGCATTCTCTTTGGGCAAAATAATCCTTTAAACCCCTGCTTTCTCGCCTCTATGGCAATCGGGAGCACCCCCCTAAGGGGGCGCAATTGACCATCAAGGGATAATTCTCCCATCACCAAATATTGATCAAGCCCTGGTAAATCAACTTGATTAGAGGCGCTTAAGATGGCCAATGCGATGGGTAGGTCATAAAATGACCCTTCCTTTTTTGATATCAGCAGGTGCCAAATTTACTACAACCTTCTGGCGCGGCATGTGGTAGTTAAAAAACTTAATCGCGGCCTCAACCCGCTGTTGACTTTCTTTAACGGCTGAATCAGGAAGTCCGACCATAAAAAACTGGGTTCCTTGGCCAACATCTACCTCGATCGTTATAATGAAGTCATTAACACCGTATACTGCGCTACCATAGGTTTTAGCTAACATAACATATTGAAATCATCATTTAAAGAGGTCATTAAAATACATGACACTTGCCGTAATTACAAGCTAGAGGTCAACTTTACTCGTATAACCGTGCATTTTATGTCTTCAACTGGGTCTTTTAGTTAGTTACTTAAGCGCTGTTCAGTTGATCTTCCAAAATAAGATTTTCTACCTTTTAAGTGGCCGCTAATTGCTTATCTTTATATAAACTAATTTATTTTTTTATGAATCGATCTCCTTTAATAGCAGGTGTTTTGTTTACTGCATTTTTATTCGGTTGTGAACATTCGAAAAATCAAAAAAATTGGGAACTATTATTTAATGGTCATGATCTTTCTGGCTGGGACACCTACCTTGGACCCGAATGGATGCAAACTAGTGATTCGACCGTTGAAAAAGTAGGGGATCCCGTAGGCCTAAACGTAGACCCAAAAAATATTTTTTCAGTCGTAAGCGAAGACCAACAACAAGTCATCCGAGTGTCAGGGGAACAATGGGGCGGGATTTCAACAACACAAGAATATGAAAACTATCACTTAAAACTTAATTTTAAATGGGGGCAAACCAAACATCGTCCAAAAGAAAACAACAAACGGGATAGTGGTCTTTTGTACCATGCCGTGGGTAATCATGGTGCTGACGGCGGGTTTTGGATGCGTTCACAGGAATTCCAAATTCAAGAAGGAGATTGTGGAGACTATTGGGGCGTGGCAGGAGGGATAATGGATGTTCCCACCGAACAAACAGATGACAATTATATCTATAAGCCTGGCTCCCTCTTACGTGCCTTTAGTGAAAATAGTGTGGCTGGAAGGCACGCTACCAAATTTCCCGACCCAGAATATCCAAGTGGGGAATGGAATACCTTAGAATTGATCTGCTTTGGGGATACGGCTATTCATATAGTCAATGAGGTAGTCGTAATGGTCTTATACCGATCAAGACAATTCTCTGAAACTGGCACAATCCCATTAAAAAAAGGTAAAATTCAACTGCAATCGGAAGGTGCTGAATTATTTTATAAAAACATCCAGTTGAAGTCAATAACCGCAATACCGGAAGATATCTTGATATATTAGTCGTTGGAAATCGCGATTAAGCTAGCTATTAAACTATTTATTTTTAAATTTTATTCTCAGCATCAGATCATCAATCAGTTATTTTCTGCTCGATCAATAAGATCAAAATGTGGATGATCTTGATATGTATTTCCTGAATTCTATCTGCAAATCCAAAATGCGGCACAATCAATACAACATCTGCCATCTCTGCCAACTTACCCCCATCTTTTCCCGCGAGCACAATCGTTTTCATATTCTTTTCTTTTGCCGCCCTCACCGCATTCACGATGTTCATGGAATTGCCACTGGTACTGATGGCTAAAAGCACATCTCCGCTATTACCCATTCCCTCAATAAATCTTGAAAAGATGGCTTCAAACCCATAATCATTACCCACACAAGTAAGGTGTGCCGCATCCGAAATAGCCATGGCAGGAAGGGCTTTTCGATGATCTCTGTACCTACCCGTTAATTCTTCGGCAAAATGCACCGCATCGCAATGAGAACCCCCATTTCCGCAGGAAATAATCTTACCCCCCTCTTGGATTGCATTAATCATCACCGCCGCGATATCTGAAACGCACTGTAACATTTCCTCTGAAGCAATGAATTTTTCTAATAAGCCCTGGGCCTCTTTAAGTTCCTCTCTTATTAGTTGAATTGAATCACCATTCTGTTTCATCTTTTATTATTTGTTGGTTCGTTTGGGCCGCAGCAGCATCCTGCTTGCCCACCTGATCATATAGCTTCGCCTTCAGCAAATTCAATTCCGCCTCAAACTTTCTCCTCTCACCTTTAAGCTTTGAAATATGAAGGTTTTCAGTAATAAATGCGATCCCCATCAATACGCTTAAAAATATAATCATTGGCCCTCCTATTACCGGAAGAGTCTGTTCATTTTCCCAAAAGCCCCATTCTTGAAAAAACGCCAATATTTCTGAGGTATACAAGAATATAAAAAGAATCAAAATCAATACGCCCAAATAAAGTGGATAAAAAATGCGCTTGAAGTTTCTCATCTGATACTGATTATAGGTTCGGCAGTAAAATAATTAACTTTGAGCATAGGCACGTCAAGAAATTTTCTCCTTATCTGGGGCCGCTGGGATATTTTGAATTTCCAACAGCTTTTTATAAATACCCCCTTGCTGCAATAATGATTGATGGGTTCCCGATTGTGCTATTTCGCCGTCTTTCAATACCAAAATATAATCTGCATTTTGGATGGTGCTCAGTCTATGCGCGATAACCAAGGTAGTTCGGTTTTTGGTAAGGTTTATAATAGCCTCTTGAACCAATTGCTCCGACTCCGAATCTAAGGCAGAAGTCGCTTCATCCAAAATTAAAATTTCAGGATTTTTGAGTAGTGCTCTGGCTATGCTAATTCGCTGGCGCTGCCCTCCCGAAAGCTTAGACCCTCGCTCACCTATAATGGTATCGTAACCTTCTTCAAGCTGCATAATGAATTGATGAGCATTGGCCATTTTCGCTGCACTTATTATTTCATTCAATTGCGCTTCCGGTTTCCCAAAAGCAATATTCTGACCAATAGAATCGTTAAATAAGATAGATTCTTGCGTCACTATTCCCATTTTCGCACGCAGCGAAAAAATTTCCAGCTCTCTGATGTCGCACCCATCTAAACGAATAACCCCCTTACTCGGATCGTAAAATCGAGCAAGTAAATCGGCTATAGTCGACTTTCCTCCGCCAGAATGACCTACTAAGGCAAGTGTTTTCCCCTTATCAATAGAAAAATTAAGCTCCCTTAGGACCATTCGTTCTTCATAGGCAAAAGATACGTTTTCAAAAGTGATCACCTTGGCAAAGGTTTCTAAACGGCTTGCAGAAGGGGCGTCCTTAACCGCAACGGGGGTATCAATCAATTGGAAAATGCGCTCTCCAGAAACCATCCCCTTCTGAATATTGGCATAGGCATTGGCGATATTTTTAGACGGCACGATTAGCTGACCAAAAGTGACCAAAAATAAAATAAAACTCGATGGTTCCAGTTGATCATTCCCACTTAATACCATATTACCCCCAATCATCAAAATCATGCATAACATTGTCGTTCCCAATACTTGGGACAATGGCGCCGCCAAATTGGATTTATTAGCCATTTTTATATTCTGGCGAGCATAAATCTTAGTTTCCTCTTTGAATTTATGTTGCGTATACCATTGCGCATTAAATGCCTTTATCACCCGCATACTTGATAATGTCTCTTCAAGGATATTGGTCATGCGACCAAGGGATTCTTGAGTGAACTTAGCTCTACGCTTCAGCCTTTTGGCAATATAGGAAATCGCTGCGCCTGAAATTGGGACCAGTAATAAAGTGTAAAAGGTCAACTCAATAGAAATGGAAAACAAAATCATAAAATAACCCAACACCAAAAAGGGTTCTTTGAAGAGAACAGTAAAAGAATTGACAATGGTCGCCTCTATATTTTGAACATCTGAGCTCACCTTGGTCATGATATCTCCTTTTTTGGCCTCTGTAAAATAACCCATATCCAATTCAGTAACCCTATTGAAAACCGTATTGCGTAGGTTGGTGACGGCCATTACTCTGGCTTTGGCCTGAAGGATAAGGGTGAGATAGTTGAAAAGATTAGCGAATATGACGGAAACAACGAGGACAATGCAAATCACATAAATGGCTTCTGCTTTGGTTTGCATCTCCAAAAATTGATTTAGATAGTAATAAAAATTACTCAGACTGAGGGCGTTAGTAGGTGCTTCAATAGGCGCTGATTCCTCATTAAAAAGCAAATTCAACATTGGAGCCAATGCGATGAGATTCACTACACTAAACATCACAAAAAGTACCGTATACACAAAGTACTGTGGAATCAACCAACCATACGGTTTGGCAAATTGAAGAAGCCTTAAATATGCCTTCATATTGAAAAATTCTCTTTTATTGACGCTAAAAACCCTATTTCCACCACAAAACTACTTATTAAAGTCCCCTAAATCTCTGGCGAAAATGGTTTAATTTGTTTTAATACCAACATTCATCTAGCACGCCTTTTTCATTATTATTAAAAAAACATAACCAGACATGCCTCGCTAATGATACCGCAAGGATCATATGGCTAACTTTGCGACCAGTTGCTCAAGATTTTTTGACAAGGCAAAATTATCAAAAATCCTTCTTTTGCTTTCAATTAAATTATATCTATGTTTGCAATCCTTTTTGAAAATACAGTTAAGGAGTCATGAAAAAAGAAATACACCCAGAATATAAAGAAGTTGTTTTCCTTGATACATCAAGCGAATTCAAATTTTTGACAAAGTCGACTATGTCGTCTAGCGAAACTATTAAATGGGAGGATGGTAATGAATACCCTCTTGTCAAAATAGAAGTAAGCTCAGCATCACATCCATTTTATACAGGCAAGAAATTGTTTGTTGATACTGCTGGACGTGTTGAGAAGTTCAATAAAAGATATAAAAAGTAACTTAGTAAAGATTAAATATAAAGTCTTCAAGATTAGTCTTGAAGACTTTTTTATTTTTGGGGTATGTTAAAAATAGCGTTTTGGGACAACCCAATTAACCACCTGCGGCTTCAGCCACTAACCTTTACAAAACCCTCTTGCGAATTACGCGTAGGGATCCTGACAATTAAGGAAAAATGGGAAAAACATTTTAACTTAAACTCCGTTGGTTATTTTACGCTAGATTATCTGGCTGAGAAATACAAAAGCCCAGAACCAGCTGATGACCTACTAATCATCTCTGGAAATATACTGCCATCGGCTGACTTAATCCTAGCGCTCACAAAATTAACCAAGGGCGAAGGAATCTCCATTGAGGGGGAGGCGATTGCCTTTAGAGCTGATACGCCTCTAGCGCTCCCAAATATAAGATTTAAAGCCATCGACTTGATGCTGCAGCGCATCAACTATACTTGGGACCTCTATCTTCAAAATGGGGATCAAATAAGATCCGATTTTATTCTTTTAACCCAAAATCGCATTTCTCAAAAAATCACAGATCCCTATACCATGTGTTATGGCAACGAGATTTTCTTAGAGCCGGGTGCGACGGTAAAGGCTGCCATTCTTAATGCAGAAAATGGCCCTATTTATATCGGCAAAAACGGCATGATCGGCGAAGGATCAATCATAAGGGGGCCGTTTGCCCTAAACGAGCAAAGCGAGCTCTCTATGGGTGCCAAAATACGCGGCGATGTGACCATTGGCCCGTATTCCAAGGCTGGTGGAGAAATATCTACATCGGTAATACAAGGTTATTCCAGCAAGGGACATGACGGGTTTTTAGGTCACTCCGTGATCGGTGAATGGTGCAATTTGGGTGCTGGAACAAATAACTCAAATTTAAAAATTAATTATTCCTCTGTGAAAATGTGGCGCTATGATCTTCAGGCATTTGATAATACAGGTCTTCAGTTTTGCGGTTTAATTATGGGTGACCATTCCAAATGTGCCATTTCCACTACCTTTAATACCGGAACTAGTATTGGCGTTGGGGCGAATATATTTGGCCCCGGATTACCAAGAACCATCATCCCCTCATTTGCTTGGGGCGGATTTAATGGATTTGTTACCCATCACCTTGATAAAATGTTCGAGAGTGCCGATCTTGTGATGAAAAGACGTAGTCGCGTGTTGGATAGAATTGAAAAAAACATATTGATTCATGTATTTGAACAGACCAACGATGAGCGGATTTGGCAATCTTGAGCAAGTTAAATAAGTGATTGAGCATGAAATTTGAGCAAATACCTGGGATGATCTCGCTAAAAGAAACACTCGTTTCTTCACACACGCGCAATCACCTAGCACATGCGCAATTGTTTAGCGGACAAGAGGGCGGTGCTGCCCTTCCTATGGCCCTCGCCTATGCAACTTACTTGTTATGTGAAAATAAAAGTGAAACTGATGCCTGCGGGACATGTCCAAACTGTCAGAAAATGGCCAAACACATCCATCCAGATGTTCACTACTTTTTCCCTGCTGCCAAACCTGAAAAAGAAGACGAAAAAACTCAGCGCTCGGTAAATGAAGTATGGCGCAAACTTTTAATAGAAAATCCCTATGCGATTTTAAGTGATTTGATCGAGGATTTGAATGCCGAGAATAAACAAAATCAAATAAGTAAAGCAGATGCTCGTAAAATGATCCAAGCCGTGAGCATGAAATCCTTCGAAGGAGGCCTTAAGATTTTGATCATTTGGTATCCAGAGAAAATGCATCCTGCGGCAGCCAATGGCATTCTGAAAATTTTAGAAGAGCCTCCAAAAAACACCTTGTACTTGATGGTTAGTTATCAATACGAAGCGTTACTGACTACGATACTTTCAAGAACACAGCTAGTACTGATTCCGGCATTTACAGATGATGAAATAGTGGCATATTTAATGGGCAATCATGGAGTGTCCGAGCAAGACGCCATAAAAGCGGGTAGATTTGTCAATGGCAACTTACATAAAGCGCTCATCGATTTACAAGTTCCCGACGAAAACGAACTTAATTGGTTTATTGATTGGATGCGATATTGTCTAGGAGAAAAATTTGGCCAATTAGCCACTATGAGTGAGCAATTCAAACAAATTTCAAGATCAAAACAACAGAACAGAATTCAATGGGCCATTGAAATGATCCGGAATGCCGTTCTGGCAAAAGGAAACGAAAGATTAATCTCGATTGAAGGTGCTGAACGTGACTTTATACTTAAATTCAGCAATGCCTTAACGCTAAGTGGCCTTGAAAGTATATACAAAGAATTGTCTGATACCATGTACCATCTAGAAAGGTATGCCAATCCTCAAATGGCTCAACTAACCCTAAGCATCCGCCTCTCAAACATTATCAAAAATAACCGTGCCTAATCCCATCAAAATAGGAACCAGAAAAAGTAAGTTGGCACTTTGGCAGGCCAATTGGGTGAAAATGAACTTGGAGCACGCGGGCATCGCTTCAGAATTAATCACCATGGAAACCAAAGGTGATCAAATGTTGGACGTTGCTATTGCCGATATAGGTACGAAAGGCGTATTCACCGAAGAATTGGAAGTCAAATTGGCTAATGGGGACATAGATATCGCAGTTCATAGTGCTAAGGACATGCAATCAGTACTCCCAAGTGGATTTGAAATCATCGCTTTTGGGCCCCGCGAACAATCACATGATGTTTTAGTCAGTCATCGAAAAGTTAATTTGGCTACCTCTTTTGTCATAGGTACGTCTTCCGCTCGAAGAACTGCTTTTGTGAAACATTTTTATCCACATATTGACATCGTAGAAATGCGTGGCAACCTCCAAACAAGAATTTCAAAAATGGAGCACGGAATTTGCGATGCCTTAATTTTAGCCTATGCCGGCGTCCATCGAATGGCCCTTGACGCGCTGATTCAAGAAACCCTAGACCCCGAACAATGGATTCCTGCGGTAGGTCAAGGGAGTATTGCTATCGAAGCTCACCATTCGATTGATTCGACTAAAAAAAAGCAAATAATATCTTTGATCAACCACTTGCCGACACAGCAACTTCTCTTGGCAGAGCGGGCCTATCTCGAAAAATTCGAAGGAGGTTGTAGTATTCCCGTCTTTGCGCGAGCCACTTATAGAAAAGAAATGATTGAATTAATAGGGGGCATCATCAGTCTTAATGGCCAGCAAAAAATAGTACGCTCTGTAGTTGGCAAAGATCCTCTTCAATTAGGGTTATTACTTGCCCATGAAGTGATTATAGCCGGCGGCACTGACCTTTTAATTGACATTAAAAAGCAAATGAAAAAATAATAATTATATGAAAAACGGATTGATTTTTTTGGTTTTCATGGGCTGTCTAATGGGTTGTGACAACACCAAAGACGTGTTGGTCAACATTCATACCGAATTTGGCACCATGAAGATACTCTTATATGATGAAACACCGATTCACAAAAAAAACTTTTTGGAATTGGCAAAACAAGGTAAATATGACAGCACAGAATGGCATAGAATCATGGAAAATTTTATGGTTCAAGGTGGAAATATCAACGAAAAAGAAGGAACTGTAGAAAGTGATGCCGACAGAATGCCTGCTGAAATCATAAAAGGCTTACTGCATACAAAAGGCGCACTAGCCGCGGCACGTCAGCCCGACGGCATTAATTCGCAAAAAATGTCTTCTTCTTGCCAATTTTATATTGTGCAAGGAAAGATATTTACAGAATCCGAACTCACCGTTGATCAAATGGCCTTAAATCAAGGGTTAAGTCAGCTCATGGCTAATCCAAGTTACGATACCATTCGGAATCAATTCGTAGTCTTACAACAACAGAACAAAATTGAAGAGATGAATAAGTTGGCCTTTAACTACATCAGTTTAGTTGAATCTGTTCAAGGAATTTCGGTCTACAAGGAAACGACACCTGAACGAATTGAAGCCTACAGCACCATAGGTGGCTCCCCACATCTTGATAATGACTATACTATTTTTGGTAGGGTAGTAGAGGGCTTAGAGGTGATTGACAAACTTGCAGCTGTTCAGGTTGGAGTGGACAATCAACCGATAAGTAAAACATACATGACCATGGATTTGGAAACCATGTCAAAGAAGGACATCACTGCAAAATATGGTTACCAATACTCTAAAATCTCCAAATGAAGCTACTCATCACAGGTGCAAATGGCCTTTTGGGGCAAAAAATCGTAACCCTCACGGAAGGTCTCTCTAACCTTCAGGTAATCGCGACGAGTCGCGGAAAAAATCGTAATCCAAAAGGTCGCTATGCTTATCGTCATTTGGATGTGACCGATAACCAGGCCGTTTATGACCTCTTAAAAAAAGAACTGCCCGATGTCATCATCAATTGTGCTGCCATGACGCAGGTCGACCAATGTGAAACTGACCGAGAAAATTGTTGGTCACAAAATGTAACGGCAGTAGCGCATTTAGTTGAGGGCTGTGACGCCATTAATGCCTTTCTGATACACCTTTCAACAGACTTTATTTTTGATGGGCTTGACGGGCCCTATACGGAAGAAGCAACACCTAATCCTCTAAGCTATTATGGAGAAAGTAAATGGGCTGCTGAAAATTTATTAACAAATTCGCCCATCAATTGGGCGATTGTCCGGACCGTCTTGGTCTATGGTATTGCGCATGATATGTCTCGATCCAATCTTATTTTATGGGTCAAAGATAATCTCGAGCAAGGCAACAAAATTCGTGTCATCAATGATCAGTGGCGCACACCTACACTGGCTGAAGATTTGGCTGCTGGTTGTTGGGCCATCGCCCAACAAAGCGCAACCGGAATCTTTAATGTTTCTGGAAAGGATCTACTGACCCCTTATGATATGGCCATTCAGACAGCGACCTTCTTTGGGTTGGACGAAAGCCTTATAGAAGAAGTAGACGGTACCGTATTTACGCAACCCGCCAAAAGACCCGCTAAGACAGGATTCATCTTAGAAAAGGCCCAGCGTGTCTTGGATTATGCGCCCCATAGTTTCCATGAGGGCTTAGAGCTGCTGGCTCAGCAGCTAAAATCTAGATAAAAATAAGCAACTATTTTTACTCTATTTCTACAATCATTTCAACCTCTACGCAAATATTCATGGGCAAAGAGGCCATCCCTACGGCCGCCCTTGCGTGTTTGCCTCGGTCACCAAAAACTTCTACCATCAAATCCGAAAATCCATTAATCACGGCTGGCTGACTCGTGAAACTTGGGTCCGAATTTACCATTCCAAATACTTTCACAATCCGTTTTACCTTATTAAGATCTCCAATCTCTGCCTTGAGAGCAGTCAATTGAGCAATTGCGGTAAGTCTAGCCGCCTGATACCCTTCTTCTATACTTAACTCTTTGCCTAGTCTTCCCGTCACATAGCCGTTCGGGCCACTGGGGCCCAAACCCGCCATATACACCAGGTTACCGGTCCGCACTGAGTTCACATAGTTACCTACGGGACTAGAGGGAGCTGGTAAATCGATCCCTAATGACGCAATTTTAGCTTCCACATCATAGTCATATAGCGATTGTGACGCTAAATTGAAGATGGCCAAAAAGGAGAAAATAAATAGAAAAAAGTTTTTCATAATACTTTATTTAAGTGAATAAAAATATCGTCCATTAATTGAAGTTCAATACTTTGATCTGTTTTTGAAGTGATAAGATATGAAATACCCTGCAAATTAGCCTCATTGAGGAGATAAAGAGTATCGCCGCTGATCTTCCATGATTGCGCATGCTGGATCGTGTCCACACCGAAAATACAGCCCTCATAGCCGTAGGCCATGATGATGACGGAATCCTCTTTAAATAGGAACCTACCGTCCATCTTAAAACTAGTAATATTTTCAATATTTTCAAAAGACGCTGGCCGTATCTCCCACACTGCACGCCACTCTCCATCTATTTCATTTCCTCCACATGAAACCAAAGTAAATATTAGTACCCCTAATAGGATTATTCTATTCATAAACACAACACTCATTTTACTTTACCTTACGTAATTTAATGGATATACCCTTAGAATTTCACAAAAAAGACTTCCCATTTTCACTTCGCACTAGCTCACAATTTATCCGCTAATAGAAACTGATTATGGCTGACCTTGTATCGTTTCAATGGGCCCCTCTATAGCCATGAAAGCGATCTGATCCAATTTCTGTATGATCGCATCCTTTTCGCGCAAAAAACTAGGCAGCTCCTTGGGATTAATAGGTTGAGAAGGGGGTAAATCAACTTTTAATGCATCCACTTGTTTTCCATTCTTCCAAAAACGAAAGCAAAGATGTGGGCCAGTAGCTAAACCCGTGCTTCCAACAAACCCTATAGGCTGGCCTTGTTTAACGGCCACTCCTGACTTAATGCCATTTTTAATTTTTTGCATATGCAAGTACTGTGTGGTATAGGTGCCATTATGTTTGATTTTCACATAATTGCCATTATTTTTGGTATATCGCGCTTCTACAACGACTCCGTCTCCGACAGAACGAATTTCAGTGCCCGTAGCTGCCGCATAATCCGTACCCAAATGAGCCTTATATCGTTTTTGAACAGGGTGATAACGCCTATTGGAATACCTTGAACTAATCCTCTTATAATCCAAAGGGGCTCTCAAAAAAGCTTTTCGCAAACTATTTCCTTCTTCATCAAAATAATCTTCTCCTGTTGCTGCATTATAAAGAATTCCATAATATCCGCGCTTCATATGCTCAAAATATACGGCACTAATCTGGCTGATTCCAATCACTTCGTCCCCTATCCGCTCTTCCTCATAAATGAGTTTAAAATTATCTCCCTGTTGTATCCTAAAAAAATCAATCTGCCAAGCCAGTATATCCACCAGCCTATTGACTAAAAATGGACTAGCACCCGCTTCCACAACCGATTCATATAAAGAAGAGTTAATGGTCGCAGCTATGGTTCTTTCAATAACATTTATTGGCCGATCAACCCGCGTAATAGCAAGGGAATCTCTCAAATCGTAAACGATGTAATACCTGACATCTGGTTCCAGAATAAAGTAATGAGCCGTTTTCAAGGAATCTTTGGCATGGATGACCGTATATTTTTTTCCAATCCTTAAACGTCTCATGTCATAGACGTTCTTCGAAATGCTTGCGAGGTCATGAATTTTTTGATTTGGCGTGTTGAAGCCTGTTAAAATCTCCGAAAATGTTTGATTTCTTTTAATCCTTCCGGTAGTAACCTCCATTGAATCAATAGATATACCATAAAGAGTCTGCGACTCCGCCAAGATTTCTATTACCTCCAAGTCAATAGGTAGTTCAAGTATTGGTCTGGTTTGTTGCTCACACGCCATCCAAATCAAAAATATAAAAAGATAATTCTGGGGTCGATTAAACTTCATTTTAAAAAATATTTTGTCCATTTTTCGAACCCTCGGCTAGAAAATCAATAAATGTGGCTACATCTAGATTATAGGCAATCGGTTTCGTTAACAACTTCCCCTTTTCATCCATGATTACATAAAAAGGCTGCGCATTATTGGCAAAGCGAGTAATCTGTAAATCAGCATTTTGCTTTCCCAATGTCTTTTTCAATTTTCCATCATATTTGGAGGTGTACCACATACTTTCAGGTAATTCCGTCTTATCATCTACATACAAAGCCACCAAAACAAAATCATCCCTAAGGCGCTGAAGAATCCGTGGATCAGACCATACCCTAGCCTCCATTTCTCTGCAATTAACACATCCATGTCCTGTAAAGTCAATGAAAATCGGTTTCCCGGTAGCCTGCGCACAGGCCTTGGCTTGGTCAAGGTCAAAATATCCTATTAAGCCATGTGGTAACTCTAAAAAATCCGCATATTTAGGTACTTCACAAAATTCAGACAAGGGCTGGCCCGAAGATTCATATTGAACAGATTTCGAGATATTAAAATCTTGACTTGACAATGGTGGTAAATAGCCCGCCATACCCTTTAGCGGTGCCCCAAAAAGACCGGGAATCAGATAAAAGACAAAAGAGAAAGTAATAATAGCTAAAATTAGTCCCAAAACGGAGGTCTCATGAGTTTCGGAATCTCCAGGCATTTTAATTTTTCCTAACAAATAAAACCCAAGTAATGTAAATATCGCAATCCATATTGCTAAGTAAATTTCACGATCCAAGATCCCCCAATGATATGCCTGATCTGCAATGCTGAGAAATTTAAAAGCAAAGGCTAATTCCAGAAATCCAAGGACTACTTTAACCGAATTCAACCAACCGCCAGATTTGGGCAAGGCCTTTAACCAGCCTGGAAATAATGCAAAAAGCATAAAAGGAATAGCAAAAGCAGTCGAAAAGGCCAGCATACCAAGTATCGGCTTTAAGATCAACCCACCTGCCGACGCTACCAAAATTGCCCCCACAATGGGCCCTGTACAACTAAATGAAACCAGTACAAGTGTCAGTGCCATAAAAAATACGCCCAAAATACCCCCTTTATCTCCTAGACGATCTACCTTATTGACTAAGTTGTGAGGAAGGGCAATTTCAAAAAGACCAAAAAATGAAAGCGCAAAGAAGACAAAAACACTAAAGAACAAAATATTGGGAAACCAACCCGTAGCCAAGTCATTGGCAAACTCTGGACCCATAAAAAATGCCAAGAAGACGCCAAAAAATACATAAATAAGCACAATAGATAAGCCATAAATAACACTATTCTTGATTCTGCCACGCTTCGTGTGGTCTTTGCCTGTGAAAAATGTAACTGTCATGGGAATCATTGGAAACACGCAAGGCGTCAACAGCGCTGCCAAGCCTGCTAGAAAAGCAATGATTATGAAGGATAAAAGCGTATACGGATCCTCGCTGTCAGGAACAGATGACCAATCTGTTTCCGCGGTGTTAACTTGATCCTCAGGCATCGCCGTGGAAGCACTATTATTGAAAGTAAATACTTCGTCAAGCGGGATGCACAGTCCGCTAACGTCCGAGCATACCTGATAATTATAACTGCCCGTTATCTGATACTCTTCTTTATTGATTTTAACTTTTTGACTAAAGGTCGCCTTCTTTTTGAAATAAGTATAAGTGCCTCCAAAGGTAGCATCATAAGCGCTCAAGGGTGAATGAGGCTCAATCGTTCCTATGAGCTCATAACTTTCATGGGGATCAAAAATAAATTCAGTGACATTTGGTCCCAAATCTGGATCAAAATCAGATGAGTACAAATACCAATCTGCATCTATGATCGCATGAAAACTAATGATCGCCATCCCCTCTGGGTCAACGCCTGAAATCTGATTATCCCATCCAATGGGTTTAATGATTTGAGCAGAACTCCATAAAACAACCGCTAGCAATACTAGTATTAAATTAGCTCTCAACATTTCCACGGTTTTCATTTGACTCTATTGCTTTGCCGACAATTCGGTAAAATAGTCGTAAAAATAGGATATGGTTTCAATTCCTTTAAAATAATTAAACAATCCATAACTTTCGTTGGGCGAATGAATGGCGTCTGCATCCAATCCAAATCCCATCAAAATGGGATCCAATTTCAATTCCTGCTGGAAAAGGGCTACAATAGGAATACTTCCACCTTCCATAGTCGGAATAGGCGATTTTTTCCACGACTTTTCAAAAGCTTTACTGGCCGCATGGTAACCTATGGAATCGGTATCAACTACTGCTGGACTACCCCCGTGGTGCGGGGTTACTTTGACTTTTACTGATTTAGGCGCGTTCTCTATGAAATAGCGCGTAATCATCTTTGTCATTTTCTCAAAATCTTGATTAGAAACCAATCTGGCCGAAATTTTGGCATATGCCTTAGATGGTAAAACGGTTTTTGAACCTGGTCCCGTATAGCCCCCCCAAATACCATTTACATCTAAACAAGGCCTGATACCCACTCTTTCAATGGTCGTAAACCCAGCTTCGCCTTTGATATCATCAATTCCTAAATCCACTTTGTAACTCAATAGATCAAAGGGTGCCTTTGCCATTTCATTGCGCTGAGCAGTACTATATGATCGAACATCGTCATAGAACCCAGGGATGGTTATTTTGCCTTCTGCATCGTGAAGGTCAGCGATCAATTTTGATAATACATTGATCGGATTGGCCACGGCTCCACCATAGACCCCAGAATGCAAGTCTCTGTTTGGGCCGGTTACTTCTACTTCAAGATAACTAAGTCCTCTTAAGCCAACGGTAATGGATGGTGTATCGTTATTAATGATCGAAGTATCAGAAATTAAAATAACATCTGCCGCTAATTTTTGATGTTCAGATTTTACAAAAAGGGCCAAGTTATCTGACCCCACTTCCTCTTCCCCTTCTATCATGAACTTGACATTGCACGGCATTTGACCTGTTTTGTACATGGATTCAAAGGCCTTGATATGCATATACATCTGTCCCTTATCGTCACACGCGCCACGCGCATAGATTCTTTCATTTTTAATCACGGGATCAAAGGGTGGCGCATCCCACAATTCATAAGGATCAGCAGGCTGAACGTCATAATGACCATACACCAATATCGTCGGTAACAATCGGTCGATTATTTTTTCTGCATAAACAATAGGATGTCCGGCAGTTTCACAAATCTCCGCATGGTCAACGCCAGCTTCAACTAGCTTAATTTTTATAAATTCTGCTGCCCGACGTACGTCATTGTTAAATTTTTCATCGGCGCTCACCGATGGAATTCTTAATAAATCTAACAATTCATCAAGAAATCTATCTTTATTGGCGTGCTGGTACTCAAGAGGACTCATCATATCGGTATTGCTCATTTAATAAAAAACAAATTTAATCAGACTGGATCATTAATTGATACTCTGGTATCAAAAGCCATCGTCATCCTCTTCGTCGCCAAAGCCCCCTTCTGGATAGGTCAGGTTAAATGGCTCATTTATGCCTAAATAAATCTTTCGAAACTCATTGATAAAGTCAAGGGTTTCTTCTTCCTCACCCGCGATGAGTATAAATTCACCAAATTTAGCCTTTCCAT
This sequence comes from Flammeovirgaceae bacterium, assembly GCA_013204595.1. Taxonomy (GTDB): domain Bacteria; phylum Bacteroidota; class Bacteroidia; order Cytophagales; family Cyclobacteriaceae; genus UBA4465. The sequence goes on along the minus strand of JABMNK010000023.1, from coordinate 64,544 downwards.
AATTTGAGCTGGCCTCGATTTGAGCATTAAAAGCGCTATTGGAAGAATATACCAAAAGACTGTTGTCTTGATAATTAAAATAATACCAAGATCCTGGCGCCACTTGCAGGAATAGATTCATCATATCTCCTCCTGCATCATCCTTTTTAAATTCCAAGAACCCATCAACCTGACTATTAATATCCTGCATATAAATATTGGAAATGCCAATCTTTGAGTCGTTGTACCAGGCGTTATATTCATTGTTCCATTTCATTTTTACCTCCGAAATCATCAGAAATTGATTCAGCAAAAGAGATGCATTTACGAGAGGTGAATAGTCCTTTTGATTTTCAGATTCATAGGTCTTAGCACTCAAATCGCCAATTATATTCGCCAATTTAATTAATGTGGCAACTTTAAAATTATTCGCAGCATCCCCCCCTAGTCGATCGATAATGTCCAAAAAATCAGCCGCCATCAATGTGGCAATGGTAGGATCCAAGTCTAGATTCAACACCAGGCTAGCATCAAGGGTGTACTCCGAAGTATTGGCATTCCCGGTACCTACGGCAGCCCCATCTATTTTCAGTTTATTTAATTCATTATTGATAAAATTAACCTTCCCTTCTATGTAATAGGTTTGGATCGAATCATTATAGATCAGCGTATGACCCTCGTAACGCTCCCCTGTTCCTTTAAGAGGCTCTTCAATAATAAATTCTTTCGTCTGTTGTTGGTAAGTCAATAATCCTTTAGCAAGAAAGAAATCTTCATCCGCCAATCCCTTTCGCCGTTCAATAAAACCAGGATAAATTTCCCCCCGAAGGTTGATATGAATTCCTGCCAAAATAGGCTCTCCATTTTCATCCAGATTGTTAGTGATGTCAATTAAAATGCTCGCACTATCCTCTTTTTGGGAATAATTGATCCAGACATCATGATCGGGTTTAGATGGCAAAATAGGCTGAATGAATCCTCCTTCAAGCTCTAATTTTTGCTTATAGGCCCGAAATCCCACCCCTCCTTTGTAATAAAATCCAGGCGCTATTTCCAGTTTTTTATTGGTGATTTCTCCAATCGCATAGGATGAATACACTGTTGAGTCATTGTCAAGTTTTCTTTCTTCTGTAATAAAGTTGGAGAGGGCTATCTCGTTGGTGTCCCCCGCCATATCAGCCAGCAAATAAATGGCCCGTCCACTAAATTCATTTCTTGAGGCAATATCTATGGCCCCCTTCTTTAATTGGTGAAACACTCCGGGATACTCAAATATCAACTTGGCATTTTCAAGGGTTTCAAGATTAGAATTACCCCCGACAACCATTTCATTATTTTCGGGAAATAATTTTGCGTCTGCCACCCTAATAAATGGAATCCCCTGAATAGTCAATTTATCAGTTTTAATATCATAAATAGCATTGGTAGCATTGAAAGCCAATGAGTCTAATGCTTCCCGTGTCGAATAAAAATAGGTGTCTTTAAGGGCTGCACTTTCAGGTTTAGTCATCGTAATAATTGAATCCTCAAGAAACCATTCCGCATTTGATATAGATGTTGTAATCGCCGCTGAAGGAAATGAAAGTGCATCAACTCCCGATTTTTCAGCTTTGATATTGGCAATATTTTTATTTAAATCAAAATCGACTGCCACATTCTCTCCTATCATTGCTGGGGTTTCTGGAACTTCTGAGAGTACTTCAAATATTGATTCTCTAGCTTGAAAGTTAGACTCTTTAAAGGTCATCTTATCAGAAGTCACCACAGACCCACGAGTAAAAAATTGACCATATCCATAAACTCCGACCGCGGTAATTATCGAAGTCCCATCGAATTGGGCGGACATATCATAAAAATTAAAAGGCTCATTCATAGTATTGAGGTACATACTATCTTTCCGAGGGAACCAGCGCATACTGAAACTGCCAAATTCCGCTTGTGGAAAACTGCCAAGACCGGCCAAGCCTGGATCAATACTCCCCCGACTACCAAGGGAGGTTACAGAATCCGGATAATAAATAAAATCCTCCGAAAATAGGTGGCTATTTAAAAAATCAATAGTACCCGTACCGCGTAGGCCTAGGTTGCTCAAGCTGATTGAATTATAGGTTTTAGCAGGAGTCCCATATAAATGATATCCCTCCTCAGGAATTTCATGGATAAAACCAAAGGAAAGATCTGGCATAATCCTCAAAGTATCTTCGAAAGAAGGAAAAATCCCTCCAGAATAAAAAGATCCAGGGAAAAATAGATTGTCCGAACTTGTGCTCGTTAAATCGTGAATTTCAAGCGGCGCGACTACAAAAAAGATAGAAGAGTCATAGGCCCCATCTAAAATTTCCGGACGATTAAAATAAACTTTGGCCTCCTGCTCAGAAACAAAATACGGATAACCCTCGTCATAAATAAGGCCTGAACGATTGTTTGGATTATTAATGAACAAGGTACCCGTCGCCTCGGTAAGCTGATTTTTGATTTTGGTGTAAGTGCCGTCTGGATTGGGGATGCGAACGCTCAGGGAATCTATCTTTGGAAGATTTATAAGAAAATTATCATAATCAAAATCAAAGTCTCTACCCTTATACTCAAAGACTCCTAAAGTCACCTGACCCTCAAAATTTAAAGCCCGACCTTGCATTAAAGAAACCTTACCACTGTCCGGGACAATCATTGTTTTATAATCCGGTGTAAGCCAAAATTTTTTCACCCCATTGACATCCAAAGTCCTTGAATTCAAATCAAAAGTCATATTTGGGCCTGAAGAAACTTTAGAGGACATAAATAAATTATCATAATCCTTTCGATTCCCTGCTGCGTTGTAGTAGTGAAAAGCTCGTGGTAATAATCTCACGTTTCCTGTCTGCGCATCGTATGCTGCAAACCCATAAATATGAAGCAACTTCATCGCTCCTTTCACCATCCCGTTATCTAGGTTGTAAAATGCAGACAGCGCTATTTCATTAAATTCTATCGTTCCAAATTTCCGTGCATAAAAAACAGAGAGCCCTATAGGATGAAAGTCATATATTCCTGAAAGTCCCTCATAACGGCTTCGATTGAAATATTGGTTCGATTCAATCGTAGCTGGCACTAAACCGCTAGCGGTGGTAATGTCAAAATTAATAGAATCTCCTATTAGACTCCAATCAAATTGGTCAACGCCTATCAACATACCGTGATATGAAGAATAAAAAGGCGTTACATCAAACGCCTTTTCACGTAGTACGACAATTTTATTTTTATCAATTTGAAATTCCATTGATACAGAAGGGTGGTATATTGAGTCCTGCCCATCAATAATTACAACAAAAGCCTTATTGGCTGTTATTAAAGAATCCATAAAAACAAACTTATCTGCTCGAAATATGACTTTTCTACCTTTCCCATCTGACACTAATAATTCTCCTTGTGATCGACTGATGGATGTTCCTATAAGCTGATCCCCCTTTATTTGAATACCCCCAGTATAAACGCCCTTTCCTGCTGCTAAAGTCAATTTGAGATCGGCATGATGCGATGTGAATTCTAGCTTACTTTCTTGAGGCTGCTGTGCACTTCGTAACAATCTCGACTTAAAACTCCCGGGAATTGAGTCTGAAAATAGTAATGGAAAATACAAAGAAGCATTCGGAGTCCAAAAAGATCCGTGATCAAGATGAATATTAAACTCCCCCAAGACCACTTTAATACCGTCCATTTTATTGCCTTTTTTGGGCCAATCAATACGGCCATAAGTGCCTATAAATACTCGATCGTTGATTAAATAACTCCCTTTGGCTCCCCGCATGCGTAATGAATCATAAAGGGATAAAAGCACCAATTCTGTCTGATCAAACTGAATAATTGGCCCCGACAATTGAGGGCTGATGTATTTCGCTTTTTCCAGTGCCGCATAATCGTTAGAGGAAATAAAAGCGCCTGCACTTGCCCCTTGACCATCGTCAAATTCATTGCGTTTTCCATCTTCACTATTCTCTTCCATAACAGCCCAATCATCAGTAGCCGTAGTGCCCCAATCATCATCAGAAGCAGTACCCCAATCATCAACTTTGTCGCTTACCTCATCCGTTATCAAATCAGCGGCTACCTCGATTTCATTTTGCTGCATGGCAATTAATTTGGCCGTCGATTGGACATTTGCAACTTCTATTAGATCAAAATTATAGCTCCCGTTCAAAGATTGAGCGGATAAAAAATTATCTCTGAAAAGATATCCACTACCCATAAATAAATTCATCCCTTTCAAAAACCGCTCGTATTGGCCTTTGTTTTGTGTCGCGACTAAGGCTAGGCTTATCTCTAAGATTTTATCCACCTCAGAGGCTGAGAAGTTTTCTTTAATTACCCCTTTTGCCAAATAGGAGAATAAATAAAGATAGGAAGGCTGAAGGGCATACCTTTTTTTTTGCATTAATTGAACAATGCTTATTAGTCCCTCTTGATTGTCTGCACTAAACTTGGATGTCCATGCCATTTCAAAATCAGAAGCTATTTTGTCACCATCTTGCGCTTGTCTCGACTTTAGTAACTGAACTACCTGTTGACCAAATAACTCGGGTTCTTGGGAAAATCCTTGAGCGAACAGCTTCAAGGAAATAAAAACTAGAAAAAATGAAATAAAGATTCCTTTCACTAGATAAATCTAAATAAACAAGTTCCTATTACCATGCTGCCTTTTTAAAAACCACTACTGCCCATTGATTTTTTGTCTCTTCTTCAAGAAACTCTAAGGCAAGTTTTTTGGCGGCTTCCTTTAGCTCTATAATATCTTGTTCATAGAAACCGCTCAGAATCAAGTGACCTTCAGGACTGAGCAGCTTCGCATATTCTGGTAGCTCAGCTAATAAGACATTTTTATTAATATTTGCCAATATGATATCAGCCGGCTCTGTCAAAGACAATGACTTAATAGGCCCCTGCATAAGTATCCCTGGGCAATTATTCAATTGAAAATTTTCTCGTGCATTCTCGATGCACCAATCATCTATGTCAGTCGCAACGATGGCTGATGCCCCTAGCTTATGGGACATGATGGCCAAAACGCCCGTTCCTGATCCAAAATCATAGACTTTCTTCTTCTTATGATTAAAAGATAATTGCATTTTCAGCACTAAAGAAGTGGTTGAATGATGACCTGTACCAAAAGACATCTTAGGGTTGATGATAATTTCATAAGGAAATAAGGGCTGTGTGGGATGAAATATGGCCCTAACAATGATTTGATCATCGATCATTACAGGACTATAATTTTTTTCCCATTCCTCGTTCCAATTGATGCGGGGAATATCTTCACAAGAATAGCTAATGGATCCCATTGGGAGATATTGAGAAACAATCGCTTCAATTGTTTCCAGATCAAAATTCAATTCCTTACAGTAGGCACTAAACCCATGATCCGTTTCTTCAAATGTATCAAAGGAATGAATAGATAAAGTGGCTATCAGTAGCTCACCTAAATGCGCTTCGCATACAAAATGAACTCCTACATAACTCATCTCGTGCAACCTGCAAAGGATTCAAATTTTGTGAAATAAACACTAAAATGAGCTTGATTTTTTTTGTCTGTAAAAAAAACCTTGTGCTGTGCAAAGTCCTTTTCCGCCACAAAATACCACATGCCAGAACGGTCTGCATATAACCTATTGGACTGCTCAAAGACCACCACCTCAGCAGAAGCCTCAGATAATTCCTCATAAACAATATAGTCAGCTAAATAAGCTTCTTCCACCTCATAAATAGACCCAAAAACCGCACAATAAGGCGTTTGCTCAACTGTCCAAAGCAACTTTAGCGCCGCTAGCAAGATCCACATACTAGAACGATTTGGCTATGTCAACGAAACCTCGTGAATCTAGACTTGCTCCTCCGATCAGTCCCCCGTCCACATCCGCACATGAAAAGAGGTCCTTCGCGTTACTGGCCTTGACACTTCCTCCGTACAATACGGAAACCTCATTGGCAATGCCACTTCCATACTTCTGTGAAATCACCTTACGAATAAAATGATGCATTTCCTGAGCTTGGTCGTCTGATGCATTGACCCCCGTTCCTATGGCCCAAACGGGTTCGTAAGCAATGATCAACTTCGAAAAATCTTCAGGAGAAAGCGAAAATAAGCTAGCAGCTAACTGCTCTTTGACAAGATCAAATTGTCCGTTTGACTGCCTAACATCTAATTTCTCTCCACAACAAAAGATTGGGGTCATTTCATTTTGCAAAACAGCCTGTAACTTCTCCTCTAGGAGGGTAAAAGACTCCTTATAATATTCTCTTCGTTCACTATGTCCCAAAATTACGCAATTGACCCCAATCGCTTTTAACATCTCCGCTGAAATTTCTCCTGTGAATGCTCCAGAAGCTGCCTGGTGGCAATTTTGCGCGGCAAGTAGCACATTAGAAGACGACCCAATTAACTTTTTAACAGCAACTAAATGTGTAAACGGAACCGCCATAATTACTGAAACATCGGTTATTAATTCGTCTTGAGCCATATGGATTACCTCCGACGCCAATTTTAGGCCTTCTTCAACAGTGGTATTCATTTTCCAATTTCCGGCAGCAATTTTCTTTCTCATATCTTATAATTTATCTTTTAAATAATGGGCGGTATAATTAGTGGTTTTGAGTTTTACCATGTCTTCTGGAATCCCCGCAAACCTGATATATCCTCCGTTGGCCCCACCTTCAGGCCCAAGATCAATAATCCAGTCTGCACTCTTAATTACTTCCATATTGTGTTCAATAATAATCGCTGAATTATGTTCATCTACCAGCGCATTTATAGAGTCCAATAATTTTTTTATATCATGAAAATGCAAGCCTGTGGTGGGTTCATCAAATACAAATAAGGTATGATCTTGGTTGGATCCCCTTCTTTTACCAAGAAATGAGGCTAGTTTCACTCTTTGTGCCTCTCCTCCACTCAGGGAACTAGATGATTGACCCAGCTTTATGTATCCTAACCCAACATCATTCAGTGGCTTAATTTTATTATAAATACTTTTTTGATCAATGAAGAAAGCCAAAGCCTCTTCCACTGTAAGGTTTAAGATATCATTGATATTTTTCTCTCTGTAACCTACTTCAAGTATCTCCTTTTTAAATCTCAATCCTTTACAATTTTCACAAATCAAATGGAGATCGGCCATGAATTGCATTTCTATTTTGACAGTACCCTCGCCTTCGCACACCTCACATCTTCCGCCATCGACATTAAATGAAAAATAGGCTGGCTTGAAGCCATTCTTCACAGACATCGGCTGCTCTGAAAAGAGTTGCCTTATGTGATCATAAGCCTTAACATAGGTGACTGGGTTGGATCTTGAACTTTTACCTATCGGATTTTGATCTACAAATTCAATTTGGCTGATCTTTTGATAATCGCCACCTAAGTTATCAAATTTACCAGTACTTTCTACAGTAAGACCAAGCATCTTTCCTAATGCAGGATATAAGATTTTTCTTATTAAGGTTGATTTTCCTGATCCACTGACACCTGTCACAACCGTAAGCACCCCAAGGGGAATTTCTACATCTATTCCTTTAAGATTGTTTTCTCTCGCATTGTGAATAATCAACGATTGATTCCATCCTCTTCTATTTTTGGGAACATCAATCTGTCGTTTATGGAATAAATAATCAAGTGTTAACGATTCATTTGGATACGAAACCCCCTCCCGAACAGTCCCTTGAAATACCAGAGTCCCCCCATGAGTCCCAGCTCCTGGTCCTATGTCTATAATCTGGTCCGCCTGCAGCATGATTTTTTCTTCATGCTCTACGATGATGACACTATTTCCCAATTTCTTAAGGCTATGAAGTACCTCAATCAATTTGTCCGTATCCCTGGGATGAAGGCCAATGCTAGGTTCATCTAGGATATACATGGACCCTACTAAGGCACTTCCCAAGGACGTCGAAAGTTTTACGCGCTGAAATTCTCCCCCAGAAAGCGTCGCTGTAAGCCTGTTAAGATTAATATAACCTAATCCAACTTGGTCTAGATAGCTCAACCTATTTTGAATTTCTGTCAAAAGCCTCGTAGCCACTTCGGATTCATAGGTAGTTAAGGTGATTTGACGGAGCGCTTGGATCAGGTCTGAGACTGGAAGAAGGACCCATTCGGCGATAGATTGGCCCGCTATTTTTACATAATGAGCATCCTTTCTAATCCGCGTTCCTTTGCAATCTGGGCAATTGGTCTTCCCTCTATAGCGAGAAAGCATCACACGGTACTGGATTTTATAGGTTTGGGCTTCAAGGAATTTGAAAAAAGCATTTAACCCTTCAAAATATTCATTCCCGTTCCAAAGGAGCTGATATTGCGTCTCAGTTAATTCATTAATCGGCCGATGAATTGGGAAATCAAACTTTATCCCGTTTTGGATTAGGGGCGCTGCCCATGTCTTCATTGTTTCGCCTCGCCAAGGGACAATCCCATTTTCAAAAACGGACAAATTTCCATCCGGAATTACGCGCTCCGGATCAATGCCAAGTATTTGACCAAATCCTTCGCATTTTCGGCACGCGCCATAAGGATTGTTAAAACTAAATAAATTGACAGATGGGTCTTCAAATGCCAGACCATCGAGCTCTAATTTATCCGAAAATGTTCTTTTTTCAACTCCAACAATGGATACATGGCAAACCCCTTCGCCTTCAAAAAATGCCGTCTGAATAGAATCACTTAATCGAAACAAGGTTTCTTCATCCCCATTGACCACTACTCGGTCAATCAGTACTTCAAGCGCTTGTTTTTTTAAATCCTTAAGTTCAACTTCTTCAATAAACAGTATTTGATCTCCTTTCAATATTCGAGTATACCCCTTGCTCAAAAGGATCTTTAATTCCTCCTCTAACGCCCTTTTTTTATTGACCTTAAAGGGTGCTGAGATGATCACTTTTGAATTTTCTGGCTGACCCAAAATATAATCTACCACGTTACTCACCGTATCCTTCGTCACTTCTTTACCCGATATGGGTGAAACTGTCTTGCCGATACGGGCAAATAATAACTTTAGGTAATCATATATTTCTGTAGTCGTTCCGACCGTCGATCTGGGATTACGTGTATTCACCCGCTGCTCTATGGCAATGGCTGGAGAAATTCCCTTAATATAGTCAACCTCTGGCTTTTCCATTCTCCCTAAAAATTGTCGGGCATAGGAGCTTAAACTCTCAACGTATTTGCGCTGGCCTTCAGCGAAGAGGGTATCAAATGCCAAACTTGATTTTCCTGATCCCGATAATCCAGTGATCACAATCATTTGGTTCCGCGGGATGGCAACACTTAGGTTTTTTAAATTATTCACCCGGGCCCCTTTGATGATAATGTATTTTCTTGGATCAAGTAAATCTATATTCGATTCTGAAATCATTTGTTAGGACGCCTTTTGACAGAAGTATTTTATTCGGGCACAAAAATAGATATTGTAAACGGTTTTTTGTTATAAACTAAAATTCTATATGTTTGTATCATTAATAAGTACATTATCCACTCTAAACGCACAATATGATATAGACCTCTACGTTCACTAATTGTTGATTTTCATGAAAAATGTAAAAATAAGCGACAGGGAATTGTTGCTACTATACAAACAAGGGGACGAACAGGCCTTTAGTATGTTGTTAGAACGTCATAAAGATCGGGTTTACACTACCGTGTATTTAATTGTAAAAGATAAATACCTTGCTGAAGATTTACTTCAGGAAGTATTTATTAAAGCCATAACGATGATAAAGGCTGATCGTTATAAGGACGAAGGCAAATTTCTATCTTGGATTTTGCGTATCGCTCATAACATGGCTATTGACCAATATCGGAAGGCAAAACGCTCTCCCATAATAATGATGGAAGATGGGAGTAATATTTTTAATACTTTAGCCTTTTCTGAGACCTCCTTCGAGGACGTACAGATAAAACAAGATACGCACGATTTACTTAAAGTATTGATCAAAGAGTTACCAGACTCCCAACGTGAGGTTTTAGTCATGCGCCACTACATGCAAATGAGTTTTCAAGAAATTGCAGCTTCAACCAATGTAAGTATTAATACGGCTTTGGGAAGAATGAGGTATGCGCTAATCAACCTAAGAAAAAAATTACAACAAAACACTGTTGCCTATGACCCTAAACTTTACCCCACATGATGCGCTAAAGTGCCTTTATAAGGAAGCATCCAACGAAACGGAAGAAAAAATAAATATTGCTCGAAAGGAATATCCATCTTTCAATAACGAAGTACTGAAACTGCAATCATTGGTCTGCTCGTTAGATCTTTTTCTGATAAAAGCCCCAGTCAACACTGTTGATCGAATACTTCAATATTCGAAAAATAAGCAGGTAAAATCTGCTTGATTTAAACAAAAAAAGATGATTGAAACGTTCAATGTAAGCTATTTTTGTCGATGACCAGAAAAGAGCGATACGCCAATTTCATTTCTTATTTTTCTGAAAATCAACCTGAGGCTGAGACCGAATTAACCTATCGTACCCCTTTTGAATTACTGGTTGCAGTGGTGTTGAGCGCCCAGTGTACTGATAAGCGTGTTAACATTGTTTCAGAAAAATTATTTCTAGATTTTCCGACTGCTGAAGTAATGGCAGTATCCCGTTTTGACATCCTTTTTCCTTACATCAAGAGTATTTCCTATCCTAGTAACAAAACCAAACATCTACTGGGACTCAGTCAGATGCTCGTGAATGAGTTTAATGGACAAGTTCCAATGAATATCAAGGAACTGCAACGCATGCCTGGAGTAGGTCGTAAAACGGCCAATGTAATTGTCTCCGTACTTGACCAACAACCCGCAATGGCTGTCGATACGCATGTCTATCGGGTGTCCAAAAGATTGGGTCTTGTCCCCCTAAATGCCAAAACGCCACTAGCCGTCGAGCGTCAATTGATCCGACACCTCCCTGAAGCATCTGTTCACAAAGCCCATCACTGGCTCATCCTTCATGGCAGGTATACATGCGTGGCTCGAAAGCCAAAATGTACAAGTTGCTCAATTACCAAGTTCTGTAGGCATTACAGCCTATCAAACAAAGATTTTAAATAGAAATCCTTTAATAAATTCTGAATTAAAAAGAAGGAAAAGAAGATCCTAATTGTAGTTAATCAGAAATTTGTCACCTTTGTTGCTTATATATAACCATGCCTAATAAAATTGCTTGCTCGTTGCTTTCGACTTTTAAAATAGTCCTCTATGCTTATTTGTTATTGGGATTTGGGTGGATGGGTTTTGCGCAAGAGACTTTTGAAGAAAGTCCTTTCATTGACATGGAACTCAGGGTGGATAGTACTACTTATTCTTGGCAAGATAATGCCCTTTTGATAAATGGAAAAACGCAATTGCCCTTCTTCTATGATTTAGACAATGCTGTGGCTGAAGTGACATTCATTCTGGCGGGTTACGCAGACGCAGACAATATTTCTTTGAGATATTCCAATGATTACACCTTAATTGATTCCGTTTTGGTGATAGACAATCGTATGCGATTCAAAGTGAAATTCAACAACTTGACTGAGGCCGATTTTTTAAAGTTCATTTTTAAAGAAGATATAGATTCCTCTGCAAGTCATTTTTATGATATCTTCTTGTTTCCTTATACAGATAGTAACCTCCAAATATTACCGTCCAACACAGATTTTTTTATTGGGGAAGAACAAATCCTAGAGATCTCAGTAAATAATATCAACAATGTTATCGTGAGTAATAAATGGGTCAATGAAGAAAAAATTAATTACTTAATTAGAAAAGAAAACGACCACCTTGTCATTCACCTTTTACCGAAGCACAAAGGGTTCTATACCTTAAATGTGAGTTTACCATTACAAAAACCCCGCTTATGGAATCAGAAATATCTTTTTAATTCCTCTCCAATCATCAAGCGTATTGAAATTAAGAATGGAAAACTCGGCTTTTTAAATATTAATCAACCCGAAATCACTCCGAGCGAAGACACAAAAACCGCAATAAGTATTCAAATTGATAATGATGAAAAATTGACATTAGAAAAGACGTACCGGATTGAGGATCAAGAAGAACCCGGAGGAGCATTAATCGCCGAGCTTTTCACTCAATCTAGTTTAAGCAATGGCAAAGTATTAAGCACGCTACGCACCTATGCCTACCACAGAAAATCTGAAGGATATCTCTTTATCAAATCAAACGACCAAGCATTGTTTGTCACCAATTTCGACATCACCCCGCGTACAAAAATTAAGAATATATACATCCAACGTCCAGGAAGGAATTGGGAAAAAAGTAATAAAATATATCCTGGCGAAAACATCAATGTCCGTCTTGAGGGAGAAGGTCTGCATAAAGCCAAATTCACCTTTGATGGCACCATACAACAGCAATATGATACCTTATTGAACAACGAAAATAATCTTCAGTTTAGGATAAGTGTCCCAATTAATATTTCGTCCAATACCATCCCTATTTTTAATAATAACAGACCCAGTGGGGAAACCTTAGAAGTACTGCAGTACCAACGGCCAAAGACACTCGATTTTGTCATTATAGACATTGATGGAAATGATTATACCGTCAGCTCACTTAACAAACCTATTTACTATGAACAAACCATTACTGATCTACTGATCCGATTCGAAAATTCAAGAATCGATTATGCAGACAAAATCCATGGAAAACAATTTCTCGAAATAGGCGTTCAAATCAGAAATAAAGAAGGAAATATTATCGAATTGTATGAGTTTGATGATTTAGTTATCTGCCCTGGTGATAATTCACCAAGAGCAGATAAATACGATAAAAGCGATTGCTCAGATAATGTTATCAATTTGAATAATTATATTAAAAATAAAACTTCAAAGTTGCCCGAATGGGCACAAATTGAACTCGACATTCGACATCGCAAAGATGCCAACGATGCAGTTCGATACAATCAGAAAGTAAATGTGGTGCTCAAAAGAGCAAACAGCTTTGATATTGATGTTTCCTTTCCCGCTGGTTTATTGGTCCTCAAGTTCAATAAACAATCAAATTTTGCCAATTTCGGGGGGGTAAGTCTTGCGATGATGGCTCAAATGAGTTTTTACCAACCCGGCAAAATAGCCGAATACAAGCCCTATAAAATAGGTGCTGGTTTTATTTTTGTTAATGCTTTTAATTTTTCGGAAAGTGCCGTCCTGAGTAGGGATGTGGGTTTGGTGGTATTGGGATCTATTTACCCCATTTCAAGAGAGAAAAAATTAACCTTTCCGCTCTATGCTGGATTTGGCTATTTCTTACAAGAGAAAGCACCCTTTTTCATGCTTGGGCCGGGGATTCAGGTAAGGTTTTAACCTGTTTCCGATAGTATTCTGCCGCCAAAACACCAGCTATTACTACTAGGCCTCCAAATACCTGCCATCCAGTCATTCTTTCTCCCAAAAAAACAAAGGCTAAAGATATGGTTGAAATCGGTCCCACACTCCCATAAATAGAAAATTGATTTGCCCCCAACTCCTTAATCGCAAACGAAATAAGAAATGAAGGAATGACCGTAGATACAATTGCGATTAAGAAACCCAAAATATAAATACCCTTTGGTAAGGCCAATACATTAATCTGCATTTTCGATTCAACAAGAAACTGCACAATGATTAACGCCGAAGAAATAATCATTACATAAGAAGTAAACCTCCTGGCACCAAATTTCGGAATCAACCAGCCGCTGCCAAAAATATATGCCCCATAAGTCAAGGCACTCAACAGGATTAATCCCGTGCCCTTTATTGTCGCGATTTGATCCCCTATATCGACTTCAGGGACGAACACAATCAAAATTCCTACGTAGGTAATCAAAATTGCCCATAGCTGATTTCGATTGATCCGAATATTTAGAAAATAATAAGAATATAAAATAACGAAGGTAGGATAGGTAAAAAGGATCAATCTTTCTAAGCTCGCCTTGACATAGATTAACCCTTTGAAATCAAAATAACTTGCTAAATAATATCCCAAAAATCCAAATAAAATCAATAACCCGTAGTCTTTGTGGGTCGCAATAGATTTTTCAGAATTGCGATAGAAGGCAAAAAAAACATAAAATGGTAACGAAAAAACCATTCGCAACAAGAGCATAGTAATTGGATCGGCATTAAACTGATAAGCCAATTTGACAAATATCGCCTTAGTTTAGAAAAGGATAATACCCGCCAAAGCCAACAAGATTGCTGTTTGGCGTTTATGCATTATTCAGATTTTAAGGGAGACGCTTGATTTTCATCACTATCAGCTGCAATCTCCTTTTCAAAGAAGGTCTTTTGCCAAGTCAATATGATGCAGACGCTCGTAAAAATAGCCGCATCAGCCACGTTAAATACGGGCCATAAAGACATATAATCTCCTCCCAAAAAAGGAATCCAATCGGGAAGACGTCCCTCCCATATGTCGATATAAAACATGTCTATGACTTGACCAAAAAACCAAGGTGTAGGCGCGTCAAAAGGGGCATTTTCTAAAAAATATCCGTAAAAAACAGAATCAATAAGATTGCCAACGGCGCCGCCCAAAATCATCCCAACACATATAAGAAACCCCTTAGGCATATCCTTTTTATACATGACGACCATATAATATCCAATGCCTATCATGGCAAATAATCTGAATAAAGTCAATATGATCTTGGCATGTTCAAAGGGAAGTTCCATACCAAACGCCATTCCAGCATTGGTCAGGTAATGTAGTTTGAACCAATCTCCAAAAATTTTGATTTGCCCACCGACACCTAATCGCATGTGTTGATGGACCAATATTTTTACTACTTGATCCACTAGAATTACTCCGACACTGACTGCAAAGTATTTAAATACTCCTAAATTATTTTTCATTTGTTGCCACTTTCAATTGAATAATGAGCGTTGTCCCATCAATGTCCAATAATTGACCCTCTAGCTCACTTATTGATTCATTAATTTTTATCGCTTGTGTTTCTCGCATAATATATTCCATGTTGTCACTAATTGCCTCTTGCATCTGAATGTTTTGGGTCCAAAAGACTACCTCAATTTTATCTTGTACCTCGAGCCCTTGGTCCTTGCGTAAATTCTGAACTCTGTTCACCACGTCTCGTGAAAGGCCTTCTTTTTTCAACGCTTCGGTCAGATTAATGTCTAATGCCACGGTCAATCCGTCTTCAGAGGCCACTAGCCATCCCGGAATATCCTGAGAACTGATCTCTACATCTTCCAGGGTCAACCTAATCATATCCCCTTCCAAATCAACTTCATGTAAGCCCAAATGCTCAAAGCGTTCAATTTCTGTCTGATTCAATGCCGTAATTAAAAGTGTCAGCGCTTTTAACTTCGGGCCATATTGCGCACCTAATTTTTTAAAATTCGGTTTAATTTTCTTCACTAAGATCCCAGAGGTATCTTCCAAGTACTCAACTTTTTTAACATTGGTCTCAGTTGCAATCAACTCTTCTACCTTTTTTAATCTATTTTTCTCAGTCTCATTGACCACAGGGATCAATATCCTACTTAGGGGTTGACGGACCTTTATTTTCTCTTTTTTCCTTAGAGAATGCACCAAAGACGAGGCCAATTGAGCGAGGCGCATCCGAGCCTCTAATTCCTTATCAATGGCTGTCAAATCCACGACGGGGAAATTAGCCAAATGAACCGAATCCGAGTTTTCAAGATGACTAACCGAATTAAGATCCTGATATAATTTTTCGGCATAAAAAGGGGCGATTGGCGCCATCAATTTCGTAACTGCCTTTAAACAAGAATATAAAGTCTGGTAGGCCGCTTCTTTGTTGGCGTTGTATTCACCTACCCAAAATCTTTTTCTATTCAAACGAACGTACCAGTTGCTCAGATCATCGACCACAAAAGCTTGAATCGTCCTGGCGGCTTTCGTTGGTTCATAATCGTTATAGCAATCATCCACTTCTTGGATGACCGAGTTAAGTCGACTCAAAATCCACAAGTCACTTTCGGTTTGATAATCTCGTTCGGCCACTCTTGAATAATTAAATCCATCCAGATTAGCATAGAGTGCAAAAAAAGAATAGGTGTTGGATAGCGTACCAAAAAACTTTCTTTGTACCTCCATGATACCATCGGCATCAAATTTCAAATTATCCCATGGATTGGCATTGCTGATCATATACCACCTGGTCGCATCAGGTCCATATTTTTCGATGATCTCAAACGGATTAATAGCATTTCCCAATCTCTTGGACATTTTATTTCCGTTTTTATCTAGGACCAGGCCATTAGCAATGACATTTTTAAAAGAAATAGAATCAAAAAGCAACCCACTTATCGCATGAAGGGTAAAAAACCATCCCCTTGTTTGATCTACCCCTTCAGCAATAAAATCTGCAGGATAATTGGCCTTAAAAATATCTTTATTTTCAAATGGGTAATGCCATTGTGCATAGGGCATCGCTCCCGAATCAAACCACACATCAATAAGATCAGGCTCCCGATACATGGCCTTACCTGACACACTTACCAAAATAATATCATCTACATATGGTCTGTGTAAATCGAAGTTTTCAGGAATAGATTCAATCATAAACCCTGCGGTAATGGCCAACATTACTTCCTCCTTGAGTTCTTGAATACTACCGATACATTTGATCTCCGTCTTATCTTCAGTCATCCAGATAGGAAGAGGTGTGCCCCAATATCTTGACCTACTCAAATTCCAGTCTACCAGATGCTCAAGCCAATTCCCGAAGCGACCTGATCCCGTCGACTTGGGTTTCCAATTAATCGTGTTGTTAAGTTCCACCAATCGATCTTTATAGGCAGTAGTCTTAATAAACCAGGAATCTAAAGGATAATATAAAATTGGTTTGTCCGTCCGCCAACAATGAGGATAAGAGTGCTCATATTTTTCAACCTTAAAAGCAAGATTATCTTCTTTGAGCTTGATGGCAATAAGGACATCGGTAGACTTAAAGCTAGGGTCGTTGCGCACCTGCTCAGGATAGTATTCTTCTTTGACAAATTTTCCTGCAAAGTCTACTACTTCCGCTACAAATTTTCCTTGACGATCAACCAACGGAACCTCTTGTCCCTTTTCATCCATCACCATTACAGCTGGAACGTTATTTTGTTGACTAATCCTAAAGTCATCCGCTCCGAAAACGGAGGCAGTATGTACTATTCCGGTTCCTTCTTCAGTGGAAACAAAATCTCCCGATATGACTCGAAAAGCATTCTTTTGCAATTGGTCATTTGTGACATAGGGCATCAACTGCTCATACCGGACTTCTAACAAATCTTTACCCTTGAACTCTCTTATTTCTTTCCAAGGAATGATTTTTTCGCCTTCCACATAAGCATCCAATTCCATCGATCCTCCCTTATCGGTGAAGAATTTACCAACCAACTCCTTGGCCAATATTACAGAAACCGCCTTGAAAGTGTAGGGATTAAAAGTGGCTATTTTTACATAGTTTATTTTGTCCCCTACGGCCAACGCACAATTGGCAGGCAAAGTCCAAGGAGTCGTAGTCCATGCAAGAATCCGTACATCTTCTCCTTCTTGATCAAAAAGAAACTTAGATTTTTCGTTGAGCTTAACCTTAAACTGAGCGACAATGGACGTATCTCTTATGTTCTTATAGGTGCCTGGTTGATTAAGTTCATGCGAGCTGAGGCCAGTTCCCGCGGCTGGGGAAAAGGGCTGAACAGAGTATCCCTTATAAAGCAACCCTTTTTCGTAGAGTTTCTTGAGAAGGAACCATAATGACTCCATATACTTGGGCTCAAACGTAATATAAGGATCGTCTAAATCCACCCAATAACCAATCTGTCTTGTAAGCTCATCCCATTCTCCTTTGAATTTCATGACCGCTTCCTTGCATTTTTGATTATACTCAGCTACCGTAATTTTTTTTCCAATATCATACTTGGTAATGCCGAGCTCTTTTTCAACTTGCAATTCAACAGGAAGACCGTGAGTATCCCAACCTCCTTTTCTTTTAACCTGAAACCCTTTTTGCGTTTTGTATCGGCAAAAAATATCCTTAACCGCCCTAGCCATGACATGATGGATTCCGGGTGTGCCATTAGCAGAAGGGGGGCCTTCAAAAAAAGTAAATGTTTCAGCACCCTCTCGCTCGGTAATCGTTTTGGAGAAAATGTCGTTTTGTTCCCAAAAACCGCGGACCTCTTTCCCTACTTCTGGGTAATTTATTTGCTTGTATTCCGGGAATTTTAACATGAATAAAAACCTACGTTAAATCTATAAATCATTTCTACGATCATTTGGTTTACTGATTGACCACCCCCTCAGAAAATTCAGGGAACTCTTCGATAAGTGGGTGGGCATCCTTATCTCTTTTTCCGCTATCAAATTGTAATAACAAAGCGGGTAAGAGGGTGAGGTTGGTGATCATCGCAAAGAGCAAGGTTATCGAAGTAAGTTTTCCCAAAGCCACTGTTCCACCAAAATCCGATGCGGCAAAAATCACGAAACCAAAAAATAAAATGATCGAAGTATATACCATACTTGACCCTGTTTCTCTAAGACTTTTGCTGATCGCCAACGAAACATTGAAATTATTATTGATGAGTTCTTGACGGTATTTTGCCAAAAAATGAATGCTGTCATCTACTGAAATACCAAAAGCAATACTAAATACCAACGCAGTGCTTGGTTTAAGCGGGATACCAAAGTATCCCATAATGGCTCCCGTTATCAAAAGAGGAATAAGGTTAGGAATTAAAGAAATTATAATCATTTTAAAATTTCGAAATAAAATTGCCATGATGATGGCAATTACCACAAAAGCAATCATCATGGAGCTTATCAAATTTTGAATCAAAAATTTATTTCCTTTAATGAAGAGTAGAGTAGTACCAGTGATGTCCACTTGCATTTTACTGTTCTCAAATATGTCGGCGATCTTGGGTCGTATAACCTGATTAACCAATGAATCCATTTTGTTTGAGCCAATGTCTGCGATCTTCAAGGAAATGCGCATTTTTTGATTAGTAGAATCTACGAAGTTTTTGGAGAGACCTCTCTCATCTGAGGCAGAACCTAAATAACTGATGATAAACCCAAGATCTCGACTATTTGGCATCCCATAAAAGGCTGGGTTTTGATTATAAAAAGATTGGCGAGCGGCTTTGACAAAACTTACCAACGATACCGGCTGTGAGATATAAGAAATAGAATCCAGGAAAATCTCTAACTCTTCTACACGTTTCAAGTTTTTCAAATTTTGGACTCCCTTTTTTGATCCGGTATCTACCACAATTTCCAAAGGCATAATACCACAAAAATTTGCTTCGAAAAAATTCAAGTCTTGAATCAATGGACTATCTTGCGGCAAGTCATCCACCATGTAGGATACCGATTTAATTTTTGAAACGCCAAGTACTGCAAATAACATTAAGGTAATAGCTGCAACGAATACCCAAGCACGTCTATTATGAACAACATGATCAAGAAAATTCAAGAACCTCGACATAAATTTGAAATGTAAATGCTTCATATTATGAACCGTAGGCGGATTCAAAAAAGAATATAAAGTGGGAATTAGGATGAGACTCACAACAAAAGTAGCCATGATATTTAAGCCTGCTACAATGCCAAACTCGACCAATATTTTTATGTCAGTAACGACTAACACAAAAAATCCAACCGCCGTAGTGAAATTGGTGATTAACGTAACAATCCCAATCTTCCTGATGATACTCGCCAACGCATCCATTTGATTTCCCGTCCTAGCATACTCGTGATGATACATATTGAGCATGTACACACTATTTGGAATGCCAATGACAACAATGATCGACGGTATGAGCCCGGTTAAAACTGTGATCTTAAAGCCAAAAAGTGAAACACTCCCGAGCGTCCAGATCACCATCGTCCCGATAACTATCAATGGAAAAAATACCGCTTTGACTGATCTAAAAAATAAAAATAAGATGATGCCAGTAATGATGATTGAAAAAATCAGGAACCGATTCAACTCCGCTTTTATCGTCACCATATTTGACGAACGGACATAAGGTAACCCAGCAAAATGAACCTTTACTCCAGAGACCTCTTCAAATTGTTTTCCGGCCAATACAATATCAGCAATCAATTCATTCCGCTTTTCTGAATTAATCAATTCATTATCCAAGGTCATCAAAAGAAGGGTAGCCCCTGACTGATTATTGATCAATTGCCCACTGTAAAATTTAAGGTCCATCGTTGCAGACAATAAACTATCTAGGGCCTCTTGGCTTTCAGGAAGGTCCTGAAACATTGGCGCAAGTTTGAATTCTTTCTTCGCCCTATCGGCTTCTAATTTTTGAAGGGTGGGGATTCCCAAAACGGCACTCACCCCTTTTAATTGTTTCAGCTCATTGGCCAGCGCGGTGTATCGCCCAAAGTTCGTTAGCTCATAGATTGAGCTATCATCGACACCAATGGCCATAATATTACCATCCTCGCCAAAGAGGGTTTTAAATGTCTGAAGATTGATCATTTCAGGATCATCCTCAGGCACCACACTCGCTAGATCATAGGACATTTCTATGAACTGCGCATGATATCCCATAAAGACCGTAATTATGCCTATAATGACGACCAACGCGAGCCTGAATTTCAGGATCGACTCAGCAAGTAATTTCCACATTTTAAATAGGAGGCAAAGTTAATTATTTTATTTAGTATGACGCAAGGCGTTATGCCTCTCCTAAACTAAACGATGAAGTATTTGAATGAATGTTTATTCAGTTTTTGATCCCCCCTGAAATAATTTTGTATAATCTACTCGCATTTGAATCTGTTAAGCCAGAAATAAAATCAATCACAATTCTTAAATTTTCATAGTTGGAAAGGGACTTATCCATTAATTGTATTTTAAAAGAATCTGGCAATACTTCGTACATCTTTCTGTCTTTGGCAGCTATTTGTTCTCCTAGATTCTTTTTTGAGTATACGGCATAACTCAATGATGCGGTAAGTTTTTCTACAATCTCGTAACCCGCCACTTCACGCTCAAGCACTTGTCTCGATCGGTATATTTTTTGAATTGATAGATCACTGATTTTTTTAAGAGTATCCGCGGAGGGTATGCTATCGGTCAATGCCAAATCAAAAGTGCCAAATAATATTTGAGCCTCTTTTGCCATAAATACAACGATGGCTTCTTGAATCAATTGATAAATACTCATGGCCCTTAAAACCCCTAATTTTTCATTAATATCAACTACTCTACTCAATTTCTCTTCTGAAAAAGGGGCACCTATGATTTGACTCAGTAAGTTTTTCGTTTCTTCAAAAGGAACTAAGCCTAGCCTTGTTGCATCTTCCAAATCAATGATGTTGTAGCAAATATCGTCCGCCGCTTCAACCAGAAAAGTGAGTGGGTGACGTATCCATGAATCTGAAGTTAAACGCTCCAACCCCAATGTCTCAGCAAGGATTTCGAATTGAACTTTATCATTCTGATAAAAGCCATATTTTTTCTGACTTTTGCGTAGTCCCATTTTTTTGGCCGCGCTAGATAATGGGTATTTTGTAAACGCCGCTAAAGTTGAATAAGTCAAACTCAACCCACCCTGATGGGGATTGTTGAGTAAACGAAACCCTTGAGCATTCCCTTCAAAATTGATCAAATCCAACCATTCTTCAGGACGCACTTTAGATTCAAAAAAACGTCCTTGTTCAGTATTTAAAAAAAAAGAAGAAATACTTTCTTCTCCCGAATGGCCAAAAGGTGGATTCCCAACATCATGCGCCAGACAAGCAGCAGCCACGATATCTCCAAAGTCTTGATAGGTGACCCCTGCCCGTCGCAATTCGTCATGTTGGGCCAGCACCTTTTTACCTACCTCTTTGGCAAGAGACCTCCCGACACTGGCAACCTCTAAACTATGGGTAAGACGCGTATGAACAAAGTCATCCTCAGGCATAGGAAAAACTTGTGTTTTGTCTTGAAGTTTTCGAAAAGGATATGAAAAAATGATTCTATCGTAATCTTGTTCAAAACGACTTCTTGTTTCAGCCAGTGGAAGGGACTTCGATTCCCCAAATCTTTTTGCGGATAATAAATTAAGCCAATTCATTGGTCATCAATAAAGGATTTTGATTCAAAAAAGAACACATAATAAAGTATAATTCTCGATTATGACGCACCAGCTGCCCAGGTCGTTCGAAATAGTTTTCGACAACAACTGCAAAAAATTCTTCGTTGTCAGTGCCCCCATAATCTCTAAAAAAAGAATTTTGGCCGGAGTTAATTAACACTCTTTCGGAAAAAGCCAATTTATCCCATCTTTCCATGATGGCTTCTTTGAAAAAACCTGATTCTCCATTTCGAATCCGATTCTCCAAACGCAATGCATGTGCTATCTCATGAAGCCCTAGATTAATGCCCTCTTGCTCGGCATTGCCCAATTCAAAATATTTCCAAGATAACACAATAGCCTTAAGTTTTGGATTTACCTCTCCCTTGTGATAATTGCGAGTAATCGTACTGTAGTATTCATCTGGATAAACCAAAAGATACTTGAAATGCGCTAAGGAAACGCTAGGCAATCCATACGTGACTTGAATAGCAGTAGCAGCAATCGACAACTTCATTTCTTGTGTGAAATCCGCCAAATTTCTTGGAATAAATGTCTTCGTATTTAAAAAATCTGCCACTCTTTTTTCAAATAATTTCTTCGATCTGTCCGAAAGATTTTGATAATATATTGATTTTTTCAAAAGAATAGCGCACTCATCCGAAGTCAGCTTCCCTTGAAGCCAACTAAGCTTTAATTTAGCGGTTTTTCTGAATTGAAAAAGATTGGCTGCTTTTAGTCCCCATGACAGCATAAGACCCAACAGCACTAATCCAGCCAACTTGATCATTACCTAATTAAACTTCAAAAGCGTTTTGATATTTACGCTTTTCTCCAACGTATTGGAGATCTCCGTAATTTGAATTCTTTCTTGTTTCATAGAATCTCTTTCCCGAATCGTCACCATGTGATCTTCAATGGTCTGATGATCAATCGTAATACAGAAGGGCGTACCAATCGCGTCTTGCCGACGATACCTCCGCCCAATGGCATCTTTGGCATCAAATTGAGCAGAAAAATCAAGCTTAAGATCTTGGAAAATTTCTTGTGCTTTTTCGGGCAACCCATCTTTATTGATCAAAGGTAATACAGCTACTTTTGACGGTGCCAAGGCGGGAGGCAACTTCAAAACAATGCGCTCCGATCCATCTTCTAACTGCTCTTCTTGGTATGCCGCGGACAATAAGGCTAAAAACATACGATCTAACCCAATAGAAGTTTCTACTACATACGGGACATAGGACTCGTTTTCTTGGGGATCAAAATAGCGCAATTTTTTACCCGATAGGGCTTCATGGGCGCTTAAATCAAAATCCGTTCTAGAATGAATGCCTTCTAGCTCCTTAAAACCCATAGGAAAATCAAATTCAATATCACACGCCGCATTGGCATAATGAGCCAAATTCAAGTGATCATGGAAACGATATTTGTCCGTACCAAGCCCTAATGAGTTGTGCCACTTCATACGCTGATTTTTCCAATACTCATACCACTTCATTTCCTCACCTGGCTTCACAAAAAATTGCATTTCCATTTGCTCAAATTCGCGCATTCGGAAAATAAATTGCCGCGCAATAATTTCATTACGAAAGGCCTTACCAATTTGGGCAATACCAAAAGGAGGTTTCATTCGACTTGATTTTTGAACATTTGAAAAATTAACAAAAATCCCTTGAGCGGTCTCAGGGCGAAGATATATCGTATTCGCGCCTTCTGCCACCGAACCCAATTCGGTGGAAAACATTAAATTAAATTGCCTTACATCTGTCCAGTTTTTTGAGCCCGAAACCGGATCCACAATTTCAAGATCCACAATGAGCTGCTTGAACGCCTCTAAATCTCCTTTCTCAACTGCTGACATCATTCGAGCCTGAATAGATCTTATTTGCTCGATATAGCCTATAATCCTTGGATGGGTACTTCTAAACTGGATCTCATCAAAACTGTCTCCAAAACGTTTTGTGGCCTTTTCAACTTCTTTGGAAATTTTGGATTCAATTTTAGCAATATGATCTTCTACCAATACGTCTGCTCGATAACGTTTTTTAGAGTCTTTATTATCAATAAGTGGGTCATTAAAGGCATCCACATGTCCAGAGGCCTTCCACGTTTTGGGATGCATGAAAATCGAAGAATCAAGACCAACTATGTTCTCATTCATTTGAACCATAGCTTTCCACCAATACTCTTTAATGTTGTTTTTTAATAGGGCCCCGTTAGGGCCGTAATCATAGGCCGCACTCAACCCATCATAAATTTCACTCGATCCAAATACAAAACCATACTCTTTGCAATGAGCGGTGATCTTTTTTAAGGTTACTTCGTTTTCATCTGCTGACATGGCCACAAAGAGAAGGGGATTAGAGGAGAAATTAAAATTATTCCAAATTAAAGTTAGCTACGGCCCAAATTTCTCGATTAACCACAACTAGAATTGTGTAAGCGTAATGTATGTATAGTTAAGAAATAAATGACACACCGACTATCTGGCAAATTTAAACTCAACCTCGTCTAAACTTTTATTTAACCCTACTACCGTCACCGTATCATGGATTCTAAGGCGGGTATAGCCATGAGAAATAATGGTTTGGCCGCCTCTGATGACAGACAAAATAATCACATCGGCAGGTAATCTTAAGTCTCTCAAATAAATGCCGTGCAAATTGGTGTTCAAAATTTCAATATCACGCGTATCCTGATTTTCATCCATTCCTAAAAGTAATGAGGTCGCCTGCGGGGACCTTACAAAATGGTCTAATAAACTAACCATTGCCGTTGAAGGGTCTATGATTTTGGCTTTCAGATCTAGAAAATCTTTGGAATTAAATCGATGATTCAAACGGACAATTAACTCTTTAGTCCCGTACTCTCGATAAGCAAATTCACAGATCATTTGATTTTCTGCATCCGACAGTAACGTCACGATAATCTCTACATTTTTAAAATCGATACCGCCAAGAGCCTCATCTCCTAGCGATTTCAGATAAATAAGCTTAATGCCTGACGGCTCATCAAATGATCCCTTTTCTTTCAAAGTGGCAAGCTGCACCCGGTAATTTTTATAAATAAGTTGTTTAGCCAGCGCTACGGATTGGGGTTCAAAGCCAAAAATCATCACTTCTTTAGTAAGCTCATTTTGGTGATGGCCTCTTGTCCTTGTTTCATTGACATAATGTAGGGCCCATTTAAAAAGAGGTGGCCCAATAAACTGATTGATCAAAATTAAAGCCAAAACCGTGGTTGCAAAATACTCCCCCCAGCCAGGAAACTGATTGCCTACGATAGTGGCCAAGCCCAATGAAACACCTGCTTGGGTAATATAAGACATCCATCCAACGCTCACCTGTTTAAAAGGGTCCTTTGCTAATAATCCTCCGCCTACTGTGCCCAAAATCAATGCCACTAATCTTATTCCAAATAGCAACCCTGCCAAAGCAAAAACTTGTAAAAAAACAGAGATGTTCAACGAGGCCCCTGTCAAAGTGAAGAAGGCCACGAAAATATAGATTTCCAAACTTCGAATCAAATTCAAAAATTCTGCCCTGTACTTGGAATAATTAGTGACGAAAAAACTGGCCAATATACACATCAATAAGGGCTCCAAAAAGACAGAATGACCAAATTTTTCTCGACTGAATACTGCTACCCAATTACTGAAAAAATAAGCGCTATAACCGATTAAAAGAACGAGCACTGATTTAGTCCGCTTATGTATCCTTAGAGTAAGTACTGTTTTTAGTAACAATCCCATCAAATAGAAGCCCAATACAAATGAAATGGCCAGCTCAGCAAGTACCATGATAATCTGTAGGTAGTCAAATTCAGTTTCAGAAATCACAGCTTGTGTAAACGACAAACAAATAGAAAACATGATGACCACAAAAAAATCCTTTACTACCGTTACTCCGATTGCCGTTTGAGTAAACGGCCCCTTGGCCCGCTGTTCATTGATGATGGCTATTGCTGAGGCTGGGGAGCTTGCAAGAAATATAGTGGCCATTAAAGACGCTATGGCTAGTATGGTCAGGGTATCTTTTCCCATCATAAATGGGATATAGCCATGCGCCCCCCAAAGCATCAATATTCCTACTAAAAAGGAAATGATCAATTGCCCAATAGTTATCCATTTAATGCTGTTGATTTGTGCTTTCAATTCTTTTAAGTATAATTCAGCCCCCGCAGCAAAGGCAATAAAGCCAAGTGAAATTTCATTAATATATTTGAGCTGTATTTGAGCTGTCAAGGGAATCAACTTCAATACATATGGCCCAGTAAAAATTCCCATGATGATGAGACCCGTAATTAAAGGCAGATGAATTTGCTGAAAAAGTTTTGCTATTTGGTTGGCCGAAATAGCAATGATGACAAACCCTAAGGAAAGGGTCGCAACGTTTTGGTATTTGGCTAAAAGCTCGAGCATATAATTAGATAATGAACGTTAAAGATAGAACAATGAAAAGATCCTTGCACATCTATTTATTACTAATTTGTCAATCGATACCCCTCCTGATTTTACTTTTGAGCTGTCGCCCAATAGATCCTCAGCAAAAAGAAACCCATCCCATACAACATGACTTATGGAGTGAAGTTTTAAAAGAATTTGTCAACGATGCGGGCGAGGTCAATTATGCAGCATTAAAAATTCAACCGCAAAAACTTTTGGCCTATTTGGAGTTGCTTGCCAAAAATACCCCCAACGATCAATATTGGAATTCATCAGAAAAATTGGCCTATTGGATAAACTTGTACAATGCATTCACTTTGAAATTGATCATTGACTATTATCCCGTGAAGGGCATTAAAGACATCGGAACTGCTATACAAATCCCATTTATCAACACTCCTTGGGATATTAAACTGATCAACCTAGGTAACGAAAAACTTAGCTTAAACCAGGTCGAGCATGAAATATTAAGAAGTCAATTTAAAGAACCCAGAATTCATTTTGCCATTAATTGTGCTTCCATCTCATGTCCCAAATTAAGAAGAGACGCCTATCGCGCGGATAGGTTGGAGCAACAATTGTCGGAACAGGCCTATTTATTTTTAAATGACCCCTCTAAAAATAAAATTTCTTCCGACACACTTCAGTTTTCAAAAATATTTGACTGGTTTTCAAAAGATTTCATAAATGACAAAACTTTTTATGAAAACCTCTCTGTCTGGTCCGGGAAAATAATACCCCCTGATGTAACACCAACTTTTTTAGACTATAACTGGTCCTTGAATGAGCAGTTATGATGCCCTAGACTACTTTCCTGCCTATGCTATGATAAGTAAACCCCAATTTTTCCATCTGATCTAAATCGTATAAATTTCGTCCGTCAAAAATTAGTTTGTTTTTTAATCTCCGCGAAATCAAGTCAAAATCTGGCATACGAAAAACTGGCCATTCGGTCATGATCATAAGGGCCTCTGCCCCGTCTATAGCGTCATATTCATCAAGTGCATAGTAAATATTGCTTCCTAATACCTCTCTGACATTCTCCATGGCTTCTGGATCATAAGCCCTTACATGGGCGCCTTTCTCCAATAATATCCTAATGTTTTCCAACGCTGGAGCCTCCCTGATATCATCTGTATGTGGCTTAAAAGCTAACCCCCAAATAGCGATGGTTTTACCCGTTAAATTGCCCAAAGACTTCTCCAAAGGCGAAATCAATTTTTGCTTCTGGTTTTCATTGACCTTCATTACTGAATTGAGAAGCTCAAAAGGATACTGCACATCCTCGGCTGATTTTGACAAGGCCCGCACATCTTTGGGGAAACAACTGCCTCCATATCCGATACCCGCAAATAAAAATCTTTTACCAATCCGACTATCTGTACCTATGCCCTTCCTTACAGCATCAACATCAGCGCCCATTAATTCACACAGATTGGCGATCTCATTCATGAACGTAATTTTAGTTGCCAAAAAAGCATTGGCAGCATATTTGGTGAGCTCCGCTGATTTTATATCCATAAAAATAATAGGATTCCCTTGTCGTACAAATGGGGCGTACAACTGCCTCATAACTTCTTCAGCAGTAATCGACGCCGCACCTATGACCACACGATCAGGTTTCATAAAATCTTCAACGGCCACCCCTTCACGCAAAAATTCTGGGTTAGACACCACATCAAACGACGACTTTGCGTTTTTAGCTATCTCGGCCATAACCAAATCAGCCGTCCCGACCGGCACAGTACTCTTATCCACTACCACCACATAATCCTGTAATAATTCCCCCAAATCATACGCCACTTTTAATACATATTTGAGATCTGCTGATCCATTCTCTCCAGGGGGGGTAGGTAACGCTAAAAAAATAATCTTCGCGCCTTTAATGCCCGCCGCCAGATCAGTAGTAAACGCGAGCCTACGTTGTTTAACATTCCTATGAAAAAGTAGCTCCAGCCCCGGCTCATAGATGGTGATTTTACCACTATTCAGTTTCTTTATTTTCTCAGCATCAATGTCAACGCAAGTCACGTGATTTCCTGTTTCAGCAAAACATGTCCCTGTCACAAGGCCCACATATCCAGTTCCAATAATTGCAATTTTCATAGGCTGTAATAATGATTTATACGGCAAGTTTAAAGCAAAGAACTATTTTAAAAAAACTTCCGCCAATTACGTCGGCATGAGGATTCATCCCGCTTTCGCGCGCCCAGCGATGGCAATTGTGCGCTTAACTTTACTCTGTTCCCTGATTTACAGGTAATAAAAAAGAAATTATCGCCTGTTGACCCTCCTGATTGGAGATTAATACTGATTATTTTTTTTAATAACCGCTATTTTTCAACAGATTCTTTTGGATAACTATTAAAGTTGATATATTTGCGCCCCTATAGTAACTAAAGTAGTATTATGATTGTAATCAGTATTAAGGATAACGAGTCGATCGACAGAGCACTCAAAAGGTTCAAAAAGAAATTTGAAAAAACAGGTGCCTTAAGAGAACTCCGCGCAAGAACTTTTTTCACCAAACCTTCCATTGTGAGAAGAGAGCAAGTGAAAAAAGCAGCTTATATCCAAAAATTACGCGACAACGAATCAAAATAATTGCACGAAACTTCGCAATTATTGATCAAAATGCATTAAGTTAGGTTTAGATTTCCTGTCAAGCACAGGAACCGCTTGATGATAGATCAGTTCATAAAATATCTTACCTACGAAAAACGATATAGCCAACATACCTTGTTGGCCTACAGAGAGGATCTAGACCAATTTTTTAATTATCTATTTAGCAATTTTCAAATTTCAGATGAGCAAGAAATCATTCATGCACATTTGAGGGCTTGGGTAGTTTCCTTATTGGAACGAGAACTTACCCCTGTCTCTGTCAATCGAAAAATTGCAACTCTCAAATCTTATTTCAAATTTCTAACTTCGAGGGAACTTCTTACAAAAAACCCTGCCTCTCGGATCAAACCACTCAAAACCAAAAAAAATCTTCCCTCTTTCCTTCGGGTAACCGAAATGGTCAATCTGTTGGACAATATTGGGTACGCAAATAATTTTTCAGGGATTAGGGACCAACTGGTCATCGAGCTACTGTATGCGTCTGGCATGCGTTTAACTGAGCTTATCAACCTCAAAGGACAAGACGTCAACTACTATGATGGTACCCTTAAGGTTTTGGGTAAACGCAACAAAGAAAGGATTATTCCCCTAAATGAATATGTCCTGAAATCCATGGCGGCTTTTGTCTTATTAAAGCAAGAAATGGAACATGACGCCCGTCATTTCTTATTTGTCACGGACCAAAACAAAAAAATGTATCCAATGTTTGTTTATCGCTTGGTCAAAAAATACCTAAGTCAAGTCACCTCCCAAAAAAAGAAGAGCCCACACGTGCTGCGTCATACCTTCGCCACACATCTACTAGACCGAGGGGCAGAACTCAATGCAGTAAAAGATTTACTTGGGCATTCAAGCCTTGCGGCAACTCAAGTATACACACATAATTCAATGGAAAAGCTGAAAAAAACATTTGATCAAGCCCATCCTAAAGCATAAATTATTCATCTAAACTATAATTCATATGAAGCTTCAAATACATTCTATCCGGTTCGATGCAGATTACAAATTGATCGATATTATCAAAAAGAAATTAAATAAGCTAGAAACTTTTTACGACCGAATCATCGATGCAGAAGTTTTTTTAAGAATCGATCATGACGACGCGAGAGCAAACAAGGTGGTAGAAATCAAGCTCAACATACCAGGTGACCAGCTTTTCGTAAAAGAAAAAGCCAAGTCATTTGAGGTAGGGGCGGATGAAGCTGCCGAGGCGTTGAGACGACAAATCAAAAAGTTCAAAGAAAAAAAAAATGCGTTTAATCATTAAATTTGCACTATTTACTGCTCGCTATAGGCCCAGCCAACGGCATCTTTCATATCCTTGATGGTGATCCCTTCTTCTTTAAGTCGACTCCTGAGATAATCGACTCTCTGGTAATCTTTGGCAATTTTTGCTTGGGCGTAGTCCTGAAGCAAAATATTGAGCAAATTTTCTCCATTCAGGTTGGTTTCAGGTCTGATGCCAAGAATGTCTTCAGTAAACGTCAGCAAGGTTTCTTTCATTCTCAAAAATGTCTCCAAATCAATCTCAGATAGATCAATTTGACCTGAATGAAAGGAATTGACTTTTTTCAATAAATTAAAAATATGGCCAATCGTCAATGCCGTATTGAAATCATCATTCATAGCATGATGACAATCGTCGCACATCTTATGTATTTGCGCCCCCTGATTAGCATTTAATGTTTGCAACTGCGCTTCGGGGTATTCTAGCTCCTTCAATATCCTTATACCATTGGCCAATTTGGTATATCCCTTGACAGCGGCGTTTAATGCCTCATTGGAAAAGTCCAAGGTACTTGCGTAATGGGATTGAAGCATAAAAAATCTAATGGACATCGGGCTATACCCCCGATCAAGCAACTCATGATCCCCGGAAATCAATTGCCCCGGCAAAAATGAATTCCCTAGCGATTTCGACATCTTTTGTCCATTAACGGTTAACATATTGGTATGTAACCAATATTTGGCTGGCATTTGATCTGACACGCCCACGCATTGTGCGATTTCGCAATCATGATGAGGAAATTTAAGATCCATTCCACCTCCATGAATATCAAATTGGCTACCCAAATACTTAGTGCTCATGACAGAGCATTCCAAATGCCAGCCCGGAAAACCTTCCCCCCATTTGGTTTTCCATCTCATGATGTGTTCAGGGGAGGCATTTTTCCACAAAGCAAAATCCAATGGATTTCGTTTATCTTCTTGACCATCCAAGAACCTGGTTTGATTGATTAAATCCTCTATTTTGCGCCCGCTTAATTTTCCGTATTCTTGAGTCTCATTGTATTTATCGATGTCGAAATACACCGAACCGTTTGACACATAGGCAAATCCGCGATCTATAAGAACCTCGATCATTTCGATTTGCTCCATAAGATGGCCAATTGCCGAAGGCTCGATGTCTGGAGGTAGGGCATTGAAAGTAGCCATCACCTCATGAAAATCATTCGTGTATTTTTGGACAATTTCCATTGGCTCTAATTGATCCAGAAGTGCCTTTTTCGAAATTTTATCTTCTCCTGAATCCAAAAGATGCCCCACATCTGTGATGTTGCGAACATATCGAACCTTATATCCCAAAAATTTGAGGTACCTATTGATCACGTCAAAACTGAGAAAGGTGCGAACGTTGCCAAGATGAACGTCGCTATAAACGGTTGGCCCACAAACATACATACCAACATTGGGTGCTTCAATGGGCTCAAATACCTCCTTTTTACGAGTTAGGGAATTGGTAAGCCTAAGTTTTCCTATCATAGCAACTATCAAAATGATTTATGTTAGCAAAAATGTAGGAATGCTTTTATAAACAATGGAATTTGAATTGAATTTTTTTTGAATTAGCTTTGTAGAATAATAAACAAAAGGCAAAGAGGGGACATGAGTCCCCTCTTTTTATTAAAATAGTTAATGACCAATTTAGCACAAAAGTTAACAGACCTCACAGAAGAGATCATTTCGGACTTTCCGGAATTATTTTTGATTGAGTTATTGATTTCTGGAACAGACGGAAATCAACGTGTTTTAGTGCTTATTGATAGTGAATCTGGCCTTTCAATAGAAAGTTGTTCTATGGTCAGCCGCAAACTATCGATAAAAATTGAAGAGCTTGAGCTTATAGAAGGAAAATATAATCTTGAAGTATCCTCGCCTGGGATCGATAGACCACTTTCGAAATTGCGACAGTATCAAAAAAATATTGGAAGAAGACTTCAGATCGAATCTTTGGAAGGAAAAACTTTTGACGGAATCCTTAAATCGATCGTTGATGAAAAAAAAATCGTGGTTTCCCTTGGAGATACTGACGAAACCATGCTTTTGGAAGAAATAAAAAAAGCGAAAATATTAATATCATTTAATTAAAAAATGGAAGCTGGAATATTAATTGATTCATTTGCCGATTTTGCGAGAAATAAAAATATCGATCGGCCAACCATGATAAGGATCCTAGAAGATGTGTTTAGGACCATGATTCGTAAAAAATACAAAGATGATGATAACTTTGATATTATCATCAATACAGATAAAGGAGATCTTGAGATATGGAGGTTTCGTGAAATTGTTGATGACAACTCAGAAGACATTTGGGATCATGACAAAATCTGTCTCTCTGACGCACAGAAAATAGAGCCTGATTTCGAGATCGGGGAAGAAGTTGCAGAAGAAATCAAATTAATCGATTTCGGCAGAAGAGCGGTAATGACGGCACGTCAAACATTAATTCAAAAAATAAAAGACTTAGAAAAAGATCTTCTTTTTCAAAAATACAAAGAACTTGTTGGAGAAATCATTACGGGTGAAGTGTATCAAATCCTCAGCCGAGAAGTTTTATTAATTGATGGTGAAGGTAACGAACTCAACTTGCCAAAGATCGATCAAATTTCCAAAGACCGCTATCGAAAAGGAGATTCAGTAAGGGCAATCGTACATCGTGTTGAAATGCACAACGGAAACCCTAGGATTATCTTATCAAGAACTTCCCCTACGTTTTTGGAGCGATTGTTTGAAAGTGAAGTCCCTGAAGTCTATGATGGTCTCATTACAATTAAACGCGTCGTCCGAGAACCTGGGGAAAGGGCCAAAGTCTCCGTCGAATCTTATGATGATCGCATCGATCCTGTCGGGGCATGTGTGGGCATGAAAGGCTCAAGAATTCATTCTATTGTAAGAGAATTACAAAACGAAAACATTGATGTAATTAACTTTACAGATAATCTAGAATTGTATATCTCTAGAGCCCTTAGTCCTGCAAAGATTTTGAGTATGAAAATAGAAGAGGGATCGAAGCGCGTTTCTGTTTATTTAAAACCAGACCAAGTTTCTTTGGCCATTGGAAAGGGTGGGCAGAATATTAAATTAGCTAGCAGATTGGTTGAATACGAAATTGATGTCTTCCGGGAGCTCGGCTCAATTGAAGATGAGGATGTAGACTTGGACGAATTTTCTGATGAAATCGAAAGCTGGGTCATTGATGAGTTGAAAAAAATCGGATTAGATACCGCCAAGAGTGTCTTAAGATTGGGTCGCGAAGACATGGTCAGGCGAACCGATTTAGAAGAAGAGACAATTGATAGTGTATTGAGGGTTCTTTCACAAGAATTTGAATAAAATAAGAAGTAGAAGCTAGGATGCATAGACTAAGTCAAGTTGCCAGAAAATTAAACGTAGGAAGTTCTACGATTATCGATTTCCTTACGCTTAAAGGATTTGAGGTCGATAGTAATCCCAACTCAAAAATAACTGAGGAACAGTTTATTCTTTTATCAAAAGAATATGCCTCCTCAGCTATGGATAAAGAGGAGGCTTCTGGTCTTACTATAGGAGGCAGACATGAGGAGGACTTTGTGATCAAGCAGGCCGTACATGAAATTAAGGAACCTTCTTCAATTGAGGAAGATCGTATGCTCATCAAGGATAATTTAACCGAAGATCTGGATAATCCCGTTAGCTCCTCCGCAGATCATTTAATTTCCAAACCCAAATTAGAAGGAACCAAGGTGATTGGTAAAATTGATCTCGAAGCCAATAAAAAAGGTTCTCCTAAAATTCCAAAACCTCCTGTAGCTGCAGTGATCGAAGAACCAGCTTCACCGGAGCAAGAAGAGAAACCCTTATTAGTGGTGCCTGAACCTGCTCCCTCTTTAAGTCCCATCATTGAAGAAAAAATACCCCAAGAACCTCCACTCCAAGAACCTCCAACAATAAGCCGTCCGGTTGAGAAAAAAATGCCTCCTGTAGTAGCGGCCCCTAAAGAAGCTGAAACCATTAAGGCAAAAGCCGATGCATTACAGGGACTAAAAGTTATAGGTAAAATTGAATTGCCCGTTGAGAAGAAAAAAGAAAAAC
This sequence comes from Flammeovirgaceae bacterium, assembly GCA_013204595.1. Lineage (GTDB taxonomy): Bacteria > Bacteroidota > Bacteroidia > Cytophagales > Cyclobacteriaceae > UBA4465. The sequence goes on along the minus strand of JABMNK010000023.1, from coordinate 30,095 downwards.
TTATCGCCTCTTCAGATCAAAATAAAGACAGAAAAAAAAGACCTAGAAAAAGAATCCCCAATAATGAGCCGCCGGCTGTTAGGGCCCCTTTGGCGCAAGGCGCAAGGCCCCCTGCTCCTACTACCGATAGAACCCGAGGCAGGGACCTACGTAAAACCGAAGAACTCACCGATAAGGAAATTCAGGATAAAATTAAATCTACTCTTGCCAAACTAAGTGGTGGCGGTACAAAAGGAGTAACAGCCAATAGGTCTAAATACCGAAAAGAAAAACGCTCAGCAAAAGCAGAGGAAGAAGAAGAAAAAATCATCCAACAGGCAGAAGATGATAAAACACTTAAAGTGACTGAATTCATATCTGCAAGTGATTTGGCTTCACTGATGGATGTCACCATCAATCAAGTTATTTCGACCTGTATGAGTTTAGGCATGTTTGTCTCCATTAACCAGCGACTTGATGCCGAAACAATAATGGTTATCGCAGATGAGTTTGGATTTGACGTCACCTTTACCTCTACCGAAGAGGGGATCAATATTGTAGAAGAAGAGGATGATGAAAAAGACTTAGTAAATCGTGCGCCAATTGTCACTATTATGGGTCATGTTGATCACGGAAAAACCTCCTTACTCGACTTTATCAGAAATTCAAAAGTAACAGAAGGTGAAGCCGGAGGTATCACTCAGCACATTGGCGCCTACGATGTAATGACCAATACTGGCAAAAAAGTGGCTTTCTTAGATACGCCAGGACACGAAGCCTTTACGGCCATGCGCGCTAGAGGAGCCAAAATAACAGATATTGTCATCATAGTGGTTGCTGCCGACGACGACGTCATGCCTCAAACAAAGGAGGCTATTAATCATGCCCAAGTGGCTGGTGTTCCCATTGTGATCGCCATCAATAAGATTGATAGACCCAATGCCAATGTCGACAAAATCAAGGAATCCCTTTCTACTATGAATATCTTAGTAGAAGATTGGGGTGGAAAATACCAATGTCAAGCGGTATCAGCCAAAACAGGGGAGGGTATTGATGAGTTGTTGGAAAAAGTATTACTAGAAGCAGAGCTTTTAGAGTTGACCGCCAATCCCAACAAATCTGCAATTGGTACGGTCATCGAAGCTAGTCTCGATAAAGGTCGTGGTTACATGACCACTATTATGGTTGAAAATGGCACCTTAAAAGTTGGGGATGTATTGCTTGCTGGTTCCTATTTTGGAAAAGTGAAGGCTCTGTTTGACCATCGAGGCAACAAGATGAAAGAAGTCGGGCCGGCGACACCTACCATGGTTCTTGGGTTAGACGGGGCCCCTCAAGCTGGTGATAAGTTCAACGTCATGGACTCTGACCGCGAAGCACGCGAGGTAGCTAATAAACGTCAAATTATCCAAAGAGAGCAATCTGTTCGAGCTAAAAAACATATTACATTAGACGAAATTGGTAGAAGATTGGCCATAGGCTCCTTTAAAGAACTCAATATTATTGTCAAAGGTGATGTGGACGGATCGATTGAAGCCCTTTCAGATTCATTGCTAAAACTTTCAACCAATGAAGTTCAAGTTAATATCATCCACAAAGGAGTAGGTCAAATTTCAGAATCTGATGTGTTATTGGCTTCTGCATCAGACGCCGTGATCGTTGGGTTTCAGGTAAGGCCTTCAAGTGCGGCTCGTAAGGTTGCCGAAAATGAGGAAATAGAAATCAGGTTGTACTCAATCATTTACGATGCAATTAACGACGTTAAGGATGCCATGGAAGGGATGCTTGCGCCAACCGTTCAAGAATTTATTACTGGAAATATTGAAGTTCGAGAAGTCTTTAAAATATCCAAAGTTGGCACAGTTGCTGGTTGTTATGTTACTGAAGGATTTGTAAAAAGAACCAATCAGGTTAGATTAATCCGAGACGGTATTGTCGTCCATTCGGGTAATATTAACCAGTTAAAGCGCTTCAAGGATGATGTTCAAGAAGTCAAGAAAAGTTATGAATGCGGTCTTAGCATCAAGAACTTCAATGACATTATAGACGGTGACATTATAGAAGGATTCGAATTAAGAGAAATCAAACGATCCCTTTAAAAATTCTATTTAACCAGGAAACAAAAAAAGCAGATCAAATTGATCTGCTTTTTTTGTTTCCTGGTATCCCCCGCTAATTGCTAATTCATGATTCTAATAAAATAGCCCAAATTAAATTCCAAAAGCTTCTTTTACCTGGTCAACATAATCTAATTTTTCCCAGGTAAACGTCTCTACTTCCTTGGTAACTTCCTGATTTCCTGATTTGAAGGTAATAGTTTTGATTTCAGCCTTTCTTCCCATATGACCATAAGCCGCCGTTTCTGAATAAATAGGACTCCTCAATTTCAACCTTTTCTCAATAGCCATCGGCCGCATATCAAATATTTTTTCAATTTTATTTGCGATCTCCCCATCACTAAAGTTCACCTTAGAGGTTCCGTAAGTGTTTACATAAATCCCCATGGGTTCAACTACCCCAATTGCATAAGAAACCTGCACCAAAACCTCCTCACAGATGCCGGCCGCAACCATATTTTTAGCTATGTGCCTGGTCGCATAGGCGGCAGATCGATCGACCTTCGACGGATCCTTACCCGAAAAAGCGCCTCCCCCATGTGCGCCCTTCCCACCATAAGTATCTACAATGATTTTTCTGCCTGTAAGCCCTGTATCGCCATGAGGCCCTCCAATCACAAACTTACCCGTAGGATTAATGTGATATTTGATGTCATTGGTAAACAAGATCTGTAACGATTCATTAAGCCCCTTCTTTACTCTTGGTATCAGAATATTGACGATGTCAGACTTAATTTTAGCCAACATTACTTCATCGTTCGAATCAAAATCATCGTGCTGCGTAGATACAACAATTGCTGTAATTTTTTGCGGCTTGTTGTCATCACTATATTCAATGGTCACCTGTGATTTTGCGTCAGGTCTGAGGTATTTTATCTCCTCGTTCTCTCTTCTCAATGCCGCCAACTCAATCAAAATTCTATGGGACAATTCCAATGCCAAAGGCATTAGGTTTTCGGTTTCTTTAGTAGCATAACCAAACATCATTCCCTGATCTCCGGCGCCTTGCTCCTCTGGAACTGCCCGATCCACCCCTCTATTGATATCCGCAGATTGTTCATGTATCGCAGATATTACGGCACATGACTTTGAATCAAACTGATATTCACTTTTGGTATATCCTATTTTCTCGATTACCCCTCTTGCTATTTCCTGAACGTCTAGATAAGCACTAGATTTAACTTCTCCAGCCAACATTACTAGACCCGTGGTTACCAAGGTTTCACAGGCCACTTTAGAAGTGCTATCAAATGCAAGAAAATGATCAATTAGTGCATCTGAAATTTGATCTGCAACTTTATCAGGATGGCCTTCCGAAACGGATTCGGATGTAAACAAATAGGACATAATGTTAAATTTATAATGGTTAGATAATACATAATGGCGAAATTAGAACAAACAATTAATATTCCCACAATCATTGCGCTAAAATCCAATAGCAAACATGGCTGGCTGCTTATTTATTAGAATCGTTTCATTTTTCCATAGCGCTATTTTTTTGGCCTTTGAAAAGGGTGTTGTCCCCGTAAGATCTGCACCAATGTAAAGAATTATTTCCTTGCTTAATACTTCAAATAACACTTTGAGTAGCTGCTGATTTCGATAAGGTGTTTCCATAAATAACTGGGTGTAACCACTCATTCTGCATGCTTTTTCCATTTCCTTAATTTTAATGACTCGCTGCGCTTTGTCAATAGGTAAATACCCGTGAAAAGTAAAATTTTGCCCGTTGAGCCCGCTGGAAATGAGGCTTAAAATGATGGAAGAGCCTCCTTCTAGGCACACTACTTCGATATCCTTTTGATGAGCATAATGGACCGCCAAAGCACCCGGATCAGCAATAGCGGGTAATCCCGCCTCCGAGATAATTCCCATATTTTGACCCTTCAAAAGGGGCAAAAATAAAGAGGAGAGTTGCTCCGAATCAACATGTTTATCCATCTGCGAAAAATGCAATGATGCGATGTCAATACCCAATTGAAGCGATGATATAAACCTTCTGGCCGTTCTCATGTTTTCTACCAAATAATGCTTAGTACTCAAAATAACCTCTTTTACCGCCATAGTGATATTTTTGGGCGTATTACTTTCGGAGAGGTAGGTAGGTATTAAATATAGTTTCCCTTGTTTCATTTAGTTAAAAAATTTTCCAAAGTCCGCTTTAAAATTTCCGGTTGCTCTGCGTGAATCCAATGGCCTGCACCTGCTATGCTCACTAATTTGGCATTTGGAAAATGTGTCTTAAGTAGCCGTTCATCCTCGTGTTCAATATAATCAGAATTGGCCCCTCGCAGAAATAAGGTAGGTCCCTCGAAAAGCTGATCTGGTCTGAGTGCTGCCCCTATTTGGTCCATATTTTTTTCAATAGCTTCAAAATTTATTTTCCAGCTAAACGTACCATCCAACTCACGATGCAAATTTTTCAACAAAAATTGTCGAATAACGGGCTCCTTTATGGTCTGGGCAAGCTTCGTGTCAGCCTCTTTTCTGGTACTCATTTCATCGAGTACTAGCGAGTGGAATCCTGCGAAAATATTTTCATGATGAGGTGGGTAATACTTAGGGGCTATATCTACCACCACCAACTGTACAACCCTATCTGGGTGCAGGGTAGCAAAATTCATGACCGTTTTACCTCCCATTGAATGACCCATTAAATCAGCTTGATCAATCCCCTCTCGATCCATTAATGCTAAGAGATCTGCTGTCATCAATTGATAATTAAACGCATCACTATGGGGAGATAGCCCGTGATTTCGCTGATCAATAAGATAAACTTCATGTTGCGCGCTCAATGCGTTCCCAATTGTTTTCCAATTGTCTGATGACCCAAATAGACCATGCAAAATGAGGAGCGGTCGGCCCGAGCCGAATTTTGTAAAATGAAGTTTCACAGCAGTTGTCGTTTATACATTTGAATGGTGTTTTCCATGCCATAATATAAGGCATCACACACTAAGGCGTGACCAATAGATACCTCGGCTAGAAATGGGATAGACCCCTTGAGGTATTTCAAGTTTTGTAAATCCAAATCGTGACCCGCGTTAACCCCCAATCCCAACTCCTTTGCCCGATGCGCCGCCATTACAAAAGAGGCTACTGCCTTTTTTGGATCCAACATGTAATCCTGGGCGTAGGGTCCTGTATACAATTCTATTCGATCAGCACCCACCGCAAAAGCACCTTCAACCATTTTGGGGTCATCATTACAAAAAACGGAAACCCTGGAGCCATATTCATGCAATTGAGCAATCACCTCCTTTAAAAACGATTCATTTTCAAAAGTATCCCATCCAGTATTTGAAGTAATTGCCTCCGGTGCATCGGGCACTAAGGTTACCTGATGTGGCTTAATATCTCGAATTATTTTTAAAAATCTTTGATCTGGATACCCTTCAATATTGAATTCCGTCTTGACAATATCCGCCAAAGCATAAGTGTCCTCCATGGTGATATGTCTTTGATCAGGCCTAGGGTGCACAGTGATACCCTCAGCACCAAATCGCTCAATATCAATAGCCATTTGCTTCAAATTGGGTTGGTCTCCTCCTCTTGCATTGCGTAATGTTGCAATTTTATTGATGTTTACACTAAGTTTGGTCATTGATATGCTTACGTTTTTATTTAAGACACAAAAATAGTTGTTAAAGATGAGCTTGAAATTAAAAATTGAACAGGAAATTAAAACAGCCATGCTTCAAAAAAATAAGGATCGCCTGAGAGCCCTTAGGGCCATAAAATCATTAATTTTATTGTCTGAGACAGAGAAAGGATTCTTTGGTGAGCTCGATTCGGAGACGGAAACAAAGCTATTATCAAAAGCAGCGAAGCAACGAAGGGATTCATTAACCATATTTCAAGTCCAAAACAGACCTGATTTAGTAGCCGTGGAACAAGGTGAGCTCCAGGTAATCGAAGAATTTCTTCCAAAACCCTTGACCAATATTGAATTACAAGCAGCCGTTGGTGATATTATAAAAGAGCTCGGCGCTTCTTCTCCGCAAGATATGGGCAGGGTAATGGGAGTAGCCTCCAAGGTCCTGTCAGGAAAAGTAGATGGAAAAAATTTGGCTGAGGTCGTTAAAGAACTACTATCCAAATGAATTATGTAGATATCCTTTTGCTCGGTTTTTTTGGACTCGGGGGTTACTTTGGATTCAAAAGAGGATTTATTGTAGAGGTCCTTTCATTAATCGCTTTTTTTTTGGGCCTGTTTTTAGCTGTCGAATTTACAGAGGATTTCGCCCTTAAATTTTTTTCGGATAATGCTTATTTTAACTTGATCTCCGTCGGGATTTTCTTTGGGATTTTTATCGTCCTTATTATTTCTGTAAACTTAATCGCTACCTCTATCAAAAAAATCCTAGCACTTACTCCGTTCAGTATCCTTGATAACATACTAGGTGCCCTATTAAATTTAATGAAATTAGCACTTATTTTTAGTGTGATATTTTGGATCTTTGATTCCCTTGGAATTGCATTCGAACACGAACAAGTAAAAAATTCGGTAATTTTGAACTATATTATACCCATTGGTCCAAAAGTGTTTGAAACTATTGGATCCTTCATTCCCTATTTCGATGCTATTTTTGAAAAATTTGACATGCTTAAAAAGCATGAAACTTTAGTCCTTTTGGGATAAATAATGCCCTAATTTATATGATAAAAGAGCAAAACGGATTTCATTTTTTAGATCAAGGCGCAGGTGATACTATGATTTTATTGCACGGGTTGATTGGTGAGCTGAGCAATTGGACTGCTGTAGTAGATTATTTTTCTCAGCATTACAGGGTAATCATACCCTCATTGCCTATTTATACCCTACCTGTTCGCAAATTAGGCCTTGAAACACTTACAGATTTTGTAGAATCATTTATCGATCAGTTGAATATTGATAAAGTTCATTTGATGGGCAATTCTTTGGGGGGCCACATAGCGTTAATCTATGCGCTACGAAGAAAAGAAAAAGTAAATAGCCTTATTTTGACAGGTAGCTCGGGATTGTTTGAAAATTCCATGGGGGGGTCTTACCCCAAAAGAGGCAATTACGATTATATCAAAGAGCGAACAGAATATACTTTCTATAATCCCAAAACGGCTACAAAGGAACTTGTTGATCATGTATTTAATACCATGAAAAGCATTCAAAATTGCCTAAGTATCGTAGCAATAGCCAAATCTGCCCAAAGAAATAATATGGCCAAAGAATTGAGCGCGGTCGTAGCGCCAACCCTATTAATATGGGGACTTAACGACACAATCACCCCCCCCTATGTGGCCCATGAATTTGATAGATTAATTCCAAATACAACCTTGCGATTTATTGACGAATGATGTCATGCCCCAATGATGGAAAAACCTGAAAAATTCAATCAATTAATTTCTGATTTTTTACAAACTACCGTATCCTCATGATCGCAAGAGAACTAATCAATCATAGCATCCCCACCTTAAAAAAAGAGGATAAAAGCGTTAGCGCGCTAGATTGGATGCAAGAATTTCATCTATCCATGCTTCCCGTGGTGGTCAAGGGAGTTTTTTGTGGCTTTTTAAATGAACAAATGATACTGAGTCATCCAGAGATCGTACACGTTAAAGATTTTGAACTTTCAGGAGAAAAAAGTGTTGTGCAAGAAAATCAGCATTATTACGACCTCTTCAAATGTTTGAAGCAATTCGCCAACCAAATGGTGGCAGTAAATGATGAAACAAATAATTACTTGGGTGTTGTTACCAATCAAGAGTTGCTGGCCCATCTAGTGACTACTTTAGCGCTTAGCGCACCTGGAGCTATTATTGTTTTATCCTTGAAGAATAGAGACTATTCCTTATCTGAGATTAGTAGAATCATTGAGCGTGACGATGTCAAAATTCTCAGCTGCGAGATCGCCAGTGATCCTAAAAATAATGGCAATGTCCTATTGACCATAAAAGTAAATAAAGAAGACATATCAAATTTGATCTCCATTCTTGAATTAAATGGCTATAATATCCAAGAATACTTTAGCCAGCATTTTAATGATTCCAATACCAAAGAACGTTACGAAGGGCTCATGAGTTTTTTAAATATCTAGACCGTGAAGAAAATAGCCATTCATGGTAGAAAAATTAATGATACTTCTAAAGATGAAGTAATTGAGTTACTTGAACAGTTGTCCTCTGGGGGCATCGAGTTATTTTTATCGCAAGACTTTTACAATTACAATGGGCAGGTACTGACTGGACGAGAATTAGCTATCTATCATCCTGCAAACTATTTGCCTATTTTTGATGCTTTTATAAGTATCGGAGGGGATGGTACTTTTTTAGAAACGCTCACCCACGTAGGTGCCCTTGAAACCCCCATCTTAGGTGTGAATACCGGTCGATTAGGTTTTTTAGCCTCCATCGCCCGCGACCAAATCGCCAGTGCTGTGCACAATTTACTTGTTGGCAATTATACCATAGAAAAGCGCTCACTTGTTTCCCTGAAAACAAATTTACCACTTTTTGGAAATGCCAATTATGCCTTAAATGAGTTTTCCATTTTACGAAAAGATTCCTCTGCTATGATCGTGATCAAAAGCTATTTGAATGGGGCTTTTTTAAATAGCTATTGGGCTGATGGGCTGATGGTCGCCACCCCAACGGGCTCGACCGGATATTCGTTGAGTTGTGGAGGGCCTATTTTATTACCTCAAAATAAAAATTTCGTGATCACCCCGGTCAGCCCGCATAATTTAAATATTCGTCCCCTGATCGTTCCGGATTCCTCTGAATTGAAATTTGAAGTGGAAAGTAGGACTAATAATTTTCTCATTTCACTAGATTCTCGGTCTCATCCAGTTGATGAATCCATTTCCTTAAATATCCAAAAATCCCCCTTTAACGCCAATTTAATTAAGGTCGCGGGGGTGAGTTTTATAGAAACACTAAGAAACAAACTGTCCTGGGGATTGGACAAACGCAATTAATAGATTCTATATTCGTTAATTTCTTCATATGTTGATAAATCCATTTCACGCAGTTTTCACATTCAAATTGAAAATTTTCTTTAGTCTTTTATTTATTTACTTAACACATTGCGCCCCTGCCCAATTTCTGGAATTCGGTCTAGGAACAGGCGTCTTCAATTACAGTGGTGACATGGCACGTGGTTATCATTTTGAAACCATGAATTCTGGGTTCAATATATTCAATAGATTAAATTTTTCTAGTCATGTTTCACTGAAAACCACTTTAGGTTTTGGTGGGTTACAAGGTTCAGACAATACGCCAATAGATGCCCTAGCCCAAAAAAGAGCCGCCGAGTTTCATTACGATATCATGGACCTTTCTTCAGTCCTCGAATATGATTTCTTGAATTACAAAGAAAAGCGTGCAGTCGTCCGATGGACGCCCTACGCTTTTCTAGGAATTGGCATCCTTAAAGTGTTCAAGTCCGCTAGTTCAGCTACCGATTATAGCACCGTTCAGCCTACCATTCCTTTCGGTATCGGATTTAAACATTTAATACGCAGAAGGTGGATGGCCGGTTTTGAAGTTGGTGCTCGAAGAACATTTTCTGACAACCTAGATGGCGTCTCGGAAGGAGTGTTGACTCAAAAAGATTTTCTATATGGAAATCCTTTAGACAAGGATTGGTATAGCTTTGCAGGACTTTCGTTAAGTTTTATGATTTACAACATACCTTGTCCCTTTCCTTATACACCAAATAACTGATTGAAGGCTTCATAAAAATAGGAAATACTGCTCATGATTTATTATTTTCTTAAAAAAAATGTCATTTTTGTATCCTTTTTAAAAAAGATACTTCCTTATAATGAGTGAAAACCAAGAAGAAAGTAAAATTCCAAGGCATATTGCCGTCATAATGGACGGTAATGGACGTTGGGCTAAAAAAAAAGGAGCCATGAGGATCTTTGGTCATAACAATGCTATCGAAGCCGTCCGTGATATCACCGAAGGATGTGCAGCGCTGGGCGTTGAGCACTTGACCTTGTATGCATTTTCAACGGAAAATTGGTCACGACCACAAATCGAAGTTGATGGATTAATGAGCCTACTCATCACGACAATAAATGGAGAATTACCTACTTTAATGAAGAACAATGTGCGCCTGACGGCAATTGGAAATATTGAAGGGCTTTTAAATGGCGTAAATAAAAAATTATTGAGGGCCATTGAACAAACTGCTGCCAATACCGGCTTAAATTTAATATTGGCCTTAAATTATAGTGGGAAATGGGATCTTACTCAGGCTTTGAAAAGTATTGCCAAAGACGTTAAAGATGATAAAATACAAATCGATGACTTAACTGAGGCCCTTATTACAACCCGTTTATCGACGTCAAATATTCCTGATCCAGAATTGCTCATTAGGACAAGTGGTGAAATGAGGATAAGTAATTTTCTGCTCTGGCAATTGGCTTATTCAGAATTGTATTTTACGAATGTATTATGGCCCGATTTCAGAAAAAGTCATTTGAATGATGCGATCAACGACTATAATTGCCGTGAACGAAGATTTGGAAAAACCAGTGAACAAATAAACGCTTAATGAAATTACTAAAATTATTTATTCCTTTATACTTTTTTGCGCTGGCCGGCTATAGTCAATTAATCTTTGGTCAAAATCGCAGCAAAACAGACAATAACCTTGAGTTAAACTACTCAAGTCCTAGGATTTTAGAGATCGCCAATATTGATATTCGAGGACTCCAGTTCTTGGATAACAATGCCCTAATTTCTCTTTCTGGACTTAAGGTTGGTGACAAAATTAAAATTCCAGGTGATGAAATTAGTCTGGCAATCAAGAAGTTATGGAAGCAAGGAATTATTGGAAATATAGCCATTTTCGCGACTAAAATTGAAGGCAATCAAATTTGGCTAGTCATTGAGTTAACTGAACGCCCACGACTGTTGAGATATGAGTTCGAAGGCATTAGCAAGAGCCATCGCACAGAACTAGAAGACGACATTGAACTCACCAAAGGAAAAATCATCACAGACGTCGTTATCAAAAACACCCAATTAACAGTCAAAAAGTTTTATGAATCAAAGGGGTTCTTAAATGCCAAAGTCAACATTTCCCAACGGCAAGACTCCGTCGTTCGCAATAGCGCAGCACTGATTATCAATGTTGATAAAGGGCGTAAAGTAAAAATTTATGACATCAACTTTTATGGAAATGAGTATTTTAGTGATTCAAAACTGAGGAGTAAATTCAAAAAGACTGGAGAAACCCCAAGAATTAACTTGCCTTCCCAAATCTTGGCAAATAGCATAAAGCTTTTAAATCCAGTGAACCTTGTTCATTTTCTGACCCATAAAGATGAAGGTGGTGCACACTTTAGCGACCGTATTAATGAGCTAGCCAAAGTTAATTTTTTCAAGCCGTCTAAATTTGTAAAAGAGGAATTCCTTAACGATAAAGCTGCCCTTATTACCTTTTTGAATTCAAAGGGCTATAGAGATGCCATAATAGAATACGACACCAATTATTCTATCAATGATAAATACATGAACATTGATGTGACCCTCTCGGAGGGTAAAAAGTACTTTTTCAGAAACATCAATTGGGAGGGGAACTTTATCTATGACGACGCCACCCTAGCCAAGGTTCTCGCTGTGAATAAGGGCGACGTCTACGACCTAGAATTAATAGAAAAGAAATTGAATTATGATCCCACTGGTATAGATGTCAGCTCTCTTTATATGGACGACGGTTATTTGTTTTTTAGAATTGACCCGATCGAAGTTGGTGTATTTGAGGACTCTATTGACTTGGAAATGAGGGTGTATGAAGGGGGCCAGGCAACCATCAAAAAAGTGATTATTTCTGGCAATGAGAAAACCAATGACTTTGTAATCCGAAGAGAACTTCGAACCATTCCGGGACAAAAATTCAGTAGAGACTTATTGATCCGAACGCAACGTGAATTATCTCAATTGGGCTATTTTGATCCCCAAAAAGTAAACCCAATTCCTACACCAAATCTCGCTGACGAGACTGTCGATATAGAATGGGAACTCGTTGAGCAACCAAGTGATCAAATTGAATTATCTGGCGGATGGGGTGGCTATTATGGCTTCGTTGGAACTTTGGGTGTTAGCTTTAATAATTTCTCCATTAAAGAGGCCTTGAAATGGAACAAATTTCCTCCAATGGGAGACGGTCAGCGATTATCGGTAAGAGCCCAAGCAAATGGCTTGCGCTACCAGAGCTATACCGTCAGCTTCCAAGAACCTTGGTTGGGGGGTAGAAAGCCAAATAGTTTTGGAATTAGTTATAATAATTCCATTCAACGGTTAGTAGGGTTTCAAGACAACACTGTTAATGGCTCATTAAGTGTCGCTGGATTGACCTTATCCTTAGGCAGAAGAGCAAGTTGGCCCGATGACTTTTTTGTCATTAGTAATTCCCTCTCCTTTTCAAAGTACTCTCTAAACAATTATATTTATTCGACCATGGGCTTTAGCACAGGTGACGCCAATAGCATAGTATTTAACACCACCATAGCAAGAAGATCCTCTGACAATCCAATGTATCCCCAGCGCGGATCGGATGTCTCTTTGAGCGTAAATATGACGCCTCCTTACTCCCTATTTAATAGTATGGACTATGAGAATACCCCTGCAGAAGAGCGATATAAGTGGGTAGAGTACCACAAATGGAATTTTGACTTTAGGTATTATTTGCCCCTCATTCCCAAGCTCGTATTGGCACCTAGAATCCATTTTGGCTTTATTGGTACTTATTCGGAGAGCGTCTCACCTGGGCCGTTTGAAAGGTTTGTCCTTGGCGGGGATGGTTTAACCGGACAAAACTTTATTTTGGGAACTGATGTAATTGGATTGCGTGGCTATCCAAATCCGCAACAAAATGCCCGAAAAGCTACTTCCTTGACTCCCTATGATGACGTTAACAACGTCCTGGGAGCAACCCTCTTTACAAAGTATGTCTTGGAACTACGATATCCAGTCTCATTAAATCCTACGGCCACCATCTATTTGTTAACGTATGTAGAAGGGGGTAATGCCTGGAACGATCCAACCAACTACAACCCCTATAAGCTCTATAGATCAGCGGGCGTTGGTGCGAGAATCTTTATGCCCGCATTTGGTTTGCTAGGGATAGACTATGGATACGGCTTTGATGCGATCCCTGGAACAGCTGACCCCTCTGGAAGTCAATTTCATTTTTCGATTGGACAACAGATCAGATAAATGCAACGACTTTTTCTCGCTTTATTCTTTTTACTAACGATATTCGTTCCTTTGAAGGCTCAAAAGTTTGGCTACATAGATCTTAATTATATTTTAGGAAAAATGCCAGAATACGTTGCTGCTCAAAGCGAAATTAATACTTTAGCCAAAGCGTGGGAGTTAGAGATACGGGAAATGAATGAAGTAGTGCAAACGTTAGAAGCCAAATACAAAGCGGAAGAAGTCCTTCTCACGGTAAGTATGAAAGACGACAGGATGTATACAATCAATACTGAAATGGAAAAACTAAAAGACTATCAAAAGAAAGTTTTTGGTTCTGATGGCCTTTATTTTTTGAAGAAAAAAGAATTGATTAGACCCGTCCAAGATCTTGTATTTCAAGCTGCCGAACGAGTAGCTAAAAGCAATAGATTGGCGATTGTTTTCGATAAATCCGGAGAAATGGTGATGATTTACACAGATCCTATCCATGATTATACGGATTTTGTTTTGGAAGAGTTAGGTTTGCTAAGCAATGAAGCGACCTCAAATTAAAATTTAATTATTTAAATGTTATGAAAATCAAGTTGTTAGTATGCATATTGGTCTTGTTTGTAATGGAAACGACTTATGCGCAAGAATTAAAAATTGGCTATACCAATGCGGAATATTTATTGGGCCTTTTGCCTGAAGCTAAACAAATCGAAGCCGATTTGAGAGCTTATGAAACGCAGCTGCAAAATCAGCTGAAGGCAAAATACCAAGAAATACAAACAAAAATAGGTGATTATCAAGCGAATCAATCGACTTTTAATGAATTGATCAAAGCGGATAAAGAAAGAGAATTGAATGCGCTGCAAGAGTCTTTTCAGAAATTTCAAACAGATGCTGAACAATCTTTGGTCAACAAGCGTAACCAATTGTTACAGCCTGCAGTTGAAAAAATAGGCACGGCGATACAAACAGTTGCTGAGGAAAATGGGTTTAGTATGATATTAAGTGCGGGAAGCCCTGGATTTGATGTATTGCTTTATGCAGATCAGAAGCATGACGTCTCCGAATTGGTCTTGAAAAAACTAGGAATAGATCCTCCGGTAGGAAATTAAGAGATAAAAAACCTGGTTAACCAGGTTTTTTTATGCCCTTTTACTATTAGCTATGAAAACACCAACAATAATGACAACCATACTCAACACTTGTATTAAGCTTATGTTTTCTCCGTCTAAAACCCCCCAGCTTACAGCAACTAAGGGAATCAAATAAGTCACTGATGCAGCAAATAAGGCGCCTGTGAGCTGTACCATTTTATTGAACAGCACCAATGCCAATGCAGTTCCAAAAACACCTAATATTAAAATATAACCGGTGGCAAGCAAAACTTCTGGACTTTGGATATGCCCCATAAACGGGGTGAAGAACAAGAGATAAATCAAAGCGACCGGACCCACTATGACCAAAGAGAGGCTTGCCACTGTTATGGATTTCAATTCATTTAAATAATGCTTTATGATATTGGCGTTGATACCGTATAATAGAGAAGCCGCCACGACAAATAGGGCATAATAATTAATCGATAGGTTGCCACTTGTCCGCCCTAAAATTAAAAATAACGTACCGATAAAGCCCATAGCAATCCCTACATATACTCTTTTTGCTGGTTTGGCTGCAAAAAAAAGAACGGATATGATAATGGTAAAAAAAGGCGTTAGTGAGTTCATAATGCCTGTAATCGCACTCGGTAATCTGGTTTGTGCAATCGCAAAGAGGAATGCGGGAATCAAACTGCCCATCAACCCCGCAGACAGAAGTGGCAATATGTTTTTTTTATTAAATTGATTGAATTTACCTAAAGCGAAAGGCAATAAAACAAGAGATGCGGCAGTAATTCGAATAGATGCTACCTCCTCGGCACTCAAGGCAACTAATCCTTTTTTTATCAAAATAAAGGAACTTCCCCAGATCAAAGAAAGGATAAAGAAGAGTACCCAGGCAATTCCCGGAGTTTTTACATTCATATGCTTAGACAAATAAAACTTCTGTGAAGTTCTCACTTATTTCATCCAATATGCCAAATGCTTCAATGGGTGACTCTGTTTCTACCAATCGCGTACGAAAGGATTTAAAATTGGGGATATTTTTGAAATAATTAGTGTAGTGACGTCGCATCTCAAAAATACCTACTTTTTCTCCCTTCCATTCTATTGAAAATGCCAAATGTCTTTTGGCAATCTCGACTCGGGCAGCAAGGGTAGGAGGATCCAAATGTTCCCCAGTAGCCATGTAATGTTTGATTTCATTAAATATCCAAGGATATCCAATTGCCGCCCTACCGATCATGATTCCGTCGACGCCATATCTGCTTTTATACATTAAGGCCTTCTGAGGAGAATCAATATCGCCATTTCCAAAGATAGGAATATGAATATTGGGATTGTCCTTTACTTTGGCAATATAAGACCAATCTGCTTCCCCTTTGTACATCTGCTGGCGCGTACGGCCATGAATAGTGAGCGCCTGTATTCCTGCGTCCTGAAGCCGCATGGTGACCTCTTCAATCTTTATTGTTTGATCATCCCAGCCCAATCTGGTTTTAACCGTCACCGGTTTATTGACTCTTTTAACTATTTCCGAAGTCATCGCCTGCATTTTGGGTAAATCCAAAAGGATACCGGCACCGGCGCCTTTGCAAGCTACTTTTTTTACTGGGCAGCCATAATTAATATCTATAATTTCTGGGTCCGCCGCCTCGGCAATCGCTGCGGCCTCCCGCATTGACTCTATTTTTTCTCCAAAAATTTGAATCCCAATCGGCCGTTCGTAATCATAAATATCTAGTTTTTGGATACTTTTAGCCGCATCCCTGATAAGTCCCTCGGCTGCAATGAACTCTGTATACATCAAATCAGCACCGTTTTCTTTGCACACCGCCCTAAAAGGTGGATCACTCACATCTTCCATGGGCGCTAGTAGGAGCGGAAAGGCCCCCAATTCTATATTTGCGATTTTTACCAAAATACGTTTAATTAATTGTGTAAATTTAGGCCAATTATGGGTAATATCTTTTCAGAAAGTAATCAAAATAGAAAATCAATTGGATTGCTGATCTTAATCCTATTTGGTTTCGAATTAGCTGCTGTTTTTGCATTTAATTTCATCGGATTACTTTTCATTCTGCCTTATTTCGATTTTGACATTCATACCGTTCAAATGATTCTAAGCAACCCAACCGCTTATGAAAATGCCAAAATTCCATTACTATTAGTACTCACAACTACCTCAATAGGTACCTTTATGCTGGTTCCGGCATGGGTAATTTCAAAGTATGGTGGGGTGCCGTTGACCTATTTTTTGAAACTTAAACCCCCATTATTGGCGACCACTGGATTAACCCTAGGCATCACTTTGTCCTTTGCTGTAGTCAACAGCGTTATCATTGAGTGGAATGAGTCCATTGTATTCCCGGAATTTTTAAGCGCCTTTGAAGCTTACCTACAAGCCCAAGAAGCGCAACTGGCTGTACTAACAAGATTCATCACTGAATTTGATGGCCTTGGACATTTTTTTCTTGGCCTTATCGCTATTGCCATTATCCCAGCAATAGGAGAAGAATTTTTATTTAGGGGTCTCTTTCAAAATATATTTCATACCGCGCTAAGAAATCCTCATATTGCCATTTGGGTATCGGCTTTTCTGTTTTCTGCGTTCCACAACCAATTTTACGGATTAGTCCCTAGAATGCTTTTGGGAGCCATTTTCGGATACCTTTATTATTGGTCGGGCAGCCTGGCTTGGTCAGTGTTCGCACATTTTATCAATAACGGGTTTTCACTTCTAATGATTTATTTATTTCAAATAGGGCTTATTAAGATTGATATATTAGGCAGTCAAACAATATTCGATACGGTCTTGATTATGTTTTTCTTTATTTTCACCCTTTTATTACTTTATTCTTTTCGTAACCTATTTATAAAACAGAATGACAGTTTGGCAAAAAGTATTTGAAGACCATTCTGGTCATCGCGCAGAAATCGTTCGAGCAGTTCTTGAGGACAAGGGGCTCAGTCCGGTCATAGTTGACTTGAAAGATAGCTCCTATCATTTTGGAAAAATCGAGGTAAGGGTTACTCCTGAGAATGTATTAGCTGCGATAAGAATCATCAAAAATGACATCCGATTTGAATAAATTTTCTGAACTTAAAAAGCGGCTTTTTTCAGCCCTCCTCGGTGCTTCGGTGATCATCTCTTCGATTGTATGGAGCGAGTGGACCTATTTCTTGGTTTTTTTTACTATCTGCATATTGGCCCAATGGGAGTTTTATCGATTGGTTAGAATTCAAGATTATCTACCCATTCGCTTTTGGGGTGTATTTATAGGTGGATTACTCTTCATCCTCACATTTTTTATTGAAAGAGGCGATCTAGATGGAAAATATTTATTTCTACTTTTTCCGCTAGCTTCTGTGATCTTCATCTTTAAACTTTACAAAAAGGACGATCCAAATCCTTTTGTAAATATTGCACTATTTTACTTGGGCATCAGCTACGTAGCATTGCCCTTTGCCCTCATCAACATCATCGTGTTTGCTGATGGAGACTATACCTATCAAATACTTCTCGGATTAATGCTGATCATTTGGTCTAGTGATACCGGCGCCTATTTTGCGGGAACTGCCTTTGGCAAAACGAAACTATTTGAACGCATTTCGCCCAAAAAATCTTGGGAAGGCAGTCTCGGTGGTGCCCTCGTTGCGACTGGATTGGCCTATATAGCAGCCACCTATTTCGATCGTCTCAACTTATGGGAATGGTTAATTATCGCGGCGATTGTCGTGGTTGCCGGTACTTACGGAGATTTGGTGGAGTCTCATTTTAAAAGATCTATGTCTATCAAGGATTCAGGCAATTCCATTCCTGGACATGGCGGATTTTTGGACCGCTTTGACAGTCTGATTTTAGCAGTGCCTTTCATTGTAGTTTTTCTCAAACTCCTATAAACGCAGTAATATATTCATGGTACATTTGCCATTTGAAATAAACAAAACTAGCACCCCTAAATATTAAATAATGAGTTACATCGAACCAGCACCCATTAAGGATAAAGAAAATCCTTTTGAGTCGATGATGTCAAGATTCCAAGTCGCTGCAGAGCATCTCGGTTTAAATGCACAAATCTACAATGTATTAAAAACGCCCACAAAACAAGTTATCGTTGGATTACCCGTTACCATGGACAATGGTAAAATCGAAGTCTTCGAAGGTTATCGGGTGATTCATTCCAATATACTCGGCCCTTCTAAAGGGGGTATTCGTTATGCGCTAGATGTCAATCTAGATGAAATGAAGGCTCTGGCCGCCTGGATGACTTGGAAATGTGCCGTTGTGGACATCCCTTTTGGTGGTGCCAAAGGAGGAATTAAATGTGATCCCCGATCCATGTCAGCAGGTGAAATTGAGCGCTTGACCCGTGCATACACCATGGCCCTTCAAGAAATTTTTGGCCCTGATCGAGACATCCCCGCTCCAGATATGGGTACCGGGCCCCGCGAAATGGCTTGGCTCATGGATCAATTTTCAAGATCAAACGGTATGACCATCAATGCTGTGGTCACTGGCAAACCTACTGTCCTGGGTGGTTCTCTTGGTCGAACTGAAGCAACGGGTCGTGGGGTAATGGTGTCGACATTGGTCGCCATGGAAAAATTACAACTCAATCCCTTCAAGGCTACTTGCGCCATTCAGGGATTTGGTAATGTGGGCTCGTGGGCAGCTCGTTTATTGGACGAGCGAGGGGTCAAAATTATTTCGCTTAGCGATATTTCGGGAGCTTATTATAACAAAAATGGCATTAATATAGACGAGGCCATGAGATACAGAGATGCAAATAATGGAACTTTAGAGGGTTTTTCTGAAGCCGAAAAAATTCCCACAGACGAGTTACTTCTATTAGAAGTTGACGTATTGGTCCCCGCTGCTGTAGAAGACGTCATCACCATTCACAATGCACATAATATCAAAGCAAAGTTGATCGTAGAAGGTGCAAATGGGCCCACTTCTGCCAAAGCAGATAAAATACTTAATGACCTTGGCATCTTATCGGTCCCCGATATTCTAGCCAATGCAGGAGGCGTTACTGTCTCTTATTTTGAATGGGTCCAAAATAGGCTAGGATATAAGTGGACCGCAGAACGCGTAAATAGAAGATCAGACCGGATCATGAAGGACGCTTTTAATAATGTTTATGAAACTTCTGTGAAATACAATGTTTCATTGAGAATTGCCGCATACATCGTTGCAATTGATAAAGTGGCAAAAACTTACGAGTATAGAGGAGGCTTTTGATGAAAATACATAAAGAGGGAAAAATTATTATCCCAGCTGCATTTATTAGTATTACACTAATGTATTTAGGATTAACTTGGTTGATTTCTTTGCCCCTTTTTAGTTGGGGATTAGGGATTGTGGCCGTGACCTTTTGGAGTCTCGTGATATCCTTTTTTAGGGTGCCTAAATTAAATTCGCCAACAGGAGATGACTTGGTCATTGCACCTGCTGAGGGTAAAATAGTCGTAATTGAGCAAACTCATGAAGGGGAGTATTTAAATGAAGAAAGGATCCAAATCTCCATTTTCATGTCTCCGTTGAATGTTCATGTAAATAGGGCCCCTGTTGGTGGGAAAATTAGCTACTATAAATATCACCCTGGCAAGTACTTAGTCGCTTGGCATCCAAAATCTAGTTCCCAAAATGAAAGAACTTCAATTGGTTTCGAAACACCAAGCGGAACCACCCTACTGATGCGCCAAATTGCAGGCGCAGTCGCGCGAAGAATTGCCTTCTATAAAAAAGTTAGTGATAACGTGCGCGCGGCCGATGAAGTAGGGTTTATTCGATTTGGCAGTAGGGTAGATGTTTTTCTGCCTTTAAATGCCGAAATAAAAGTAAAAATAGGGGACATGACGGTCGGTGGAGAGACTATTCTTGCCCATTTAAAAGATTAATGAAGGACCCCGTTCAACATCATTTTGCAAATTTTTGGATCCGATCTTTGGCTTATCTATTGGACACCTTTGTCTTACAATTCTTACAAACTATTGTGATCATTCCTTTTGTCGCGAGTCTAGGCATTCCTTTTGTAGATACTCCCTTTGATATTGAAGCTTATGGCGCAGTTGATGACACCTTTATTATAGATTTTACTGAATGGGTAGTACAAGCCAAGCCCATCATTTTGGCAGGATTTATTACCCAAACCCTTTATTTTTCGCTTTTGGAATCCAGTCATTTTCAGGCATCATTAGGCAAAATGGCGTTGGGGATCAAGGTTATTAATAAACAGGGAGATCGATTAACCTTTCTCGCCGCTCTTATCAGAAATGCGGGCAAATTTCTTTCAGGAACGCTCCTAATGGGCGGCTATATAATGGCTGCCTTTACCGGAAAAAAACAGGCTTTACACGACATCATTGCAGGCGCCTACCTCATCAGGCCTGCAAGAGATTGATTGACTCCTCTCTAGAGAAGCCCAATTATTTTCTGCAAATATTTTTGATCTATTGCATCAAAAGCGTCAAGCTGATCGCTGTCAACATCCAATAGGTAAAGTACTTTTTCTTTAAAAATTTTCGGAACAACGATTTCGGATCTTGAACTGCTACTGCACGCAATGTGCCCTGGGAATACTTCCACATCAGGCACAATAATAGAAACCTGTGACTCCCAGACCTTCCCGCAAACTCCTATGCCTTTTTTGATCCTGGTGCAAGCAATTGGTCCCTGAAAAGGTCCCAAAACCAACTCATTATTTTTGACACGGTAAAATCCAACCCAAAGGAAATCAAACACCGCCTTCAAGGCTGCAGCGACATTGGCCATATTGGCAATGAGGTCTTTTTCAGATCCAACCAAGGCCTGTATTTGAGGCAATAAACTTTGATACTTCTCCTCTTTATTATGAGTCTCCAAGATGATCAGTTCTTCAGCCATACTTATATTTTTGAAGGATTAGCGACCGTAAATTCATTTTGTTCGGATCCTGTATTCAGGGTATTGATCGGCTCAAACATGAGGATTTGAGTTTCGATCTCTGCTGATGGGCGGTGTTGCGTTCCCTTGGGAATCACGGTAAAATCACCCTCATGTAAGGTCAATACTTGATCTAGAAGTTCAATCTTCAGGCAGCCCTTGATCACCCAAAACAATTCATCGGCATCGTCATGCTGATGCCAAATAAAGCTTCCATGAACCTTCGCGATTTTCATCGCTTGCCCATTAAGTTCGGCTATGATGTAGGGTGTCCAATGGGCGTCGAACTGATTTAATTTCTCCGCTATGTTTCCTTTATCTATTTTTTTCATTGTAATAAATGGCTAAATTGTCCTTTGCACTCTGTTTTTGCTCCGTAGGCACAAGGGCCAATACGGGTGCTTTAATGCCTGCTCCAAACTCCATTGGAGAGGTGAAAACTCGGGCTTCATCCCAGGTTTGATTTTGTATAAATTGTTGAAGGGTTCGGGCGCCTCCCTCTACAATCAAAGATTGAATGCCTAAGGCATTCAATCCCTCCAATAACACGTCCATATGCGCCGACTTTGCATCCCATTCCATAAAACGCACATGGTCGAAATTAACTACCGCCTTTTGGGAAATAATAATCGTTTGGGCCTGCCCATTAAATATGTGCAGCGCTCGGTCGAGCTCATTTTGAGGATCTAAAACAATTCTCACGGGATTTGATCCGCTCCAGTCTCTCGTGGTGAGATGCGGATCATCGTATTTTGCTGTATTATAGCCGACCAACAATGCCCCTTCCTCTGCTCTCCACTTATGCACGAGCTGTCGAGAAGCGTCCGTACTGATCCATTTAGAATCGAAATTTTCTCGTGCGATAAATCCATCAAACGTTTGGGCCCATTTCAAAATAACATAGGGCCTTTTTTGTAATACCGCGGTTAAGAATCTTCTATTCACATACTCCGCCTCTTGTTGCATGAAGGGTACGTCTACCCTTATTCCAGCTGCCCTCAGCTGTTCTATTCCTCGACCATTGACTTGGTTAAATGGATCCTGGCATGCGATAACGACTCGGGCCACCTCACTTCGAATCAGCAGCGCCGTGCATGGCGGTGTTTTTCCGTGGTGTGCACAAGGTTCTAGGGTCACATATACTGTAGCGCCCTTAACCAACTCATGCGCGGAAGCAACGGCATTAACCTCGGCATGGGATTCTCCAAACTTCTGATGATATCCTTCCCCTATTATTCGGTCATTCTTGACAATAACACATCCGACTAGGGGATTTGGTGCCACCTTACCTATGCCCAGTTGCGCAAGGGCAAGGGCCCGGGACATATATTTCTTGTCTTCACTAGGCATTCTGCAAATTAACAAACAAAAATGAGCACTTTTAGTCCCTCCTCGTGGTTAAATACTATTTAATGGTCATAGGTGTTTAATTTTACAAAGAATGAATTCTGCTAGCAAATCACTTTTCAATGACCTTTCTCGTCAACTCCTATCAAAATGGGGCGGCCTTGAATCAAATCGAATGGCTGAAATGGTCATGGCTTATGTCTATGGTCTTTCAAGGATAGATATTTTTTTAAACAAAGAATTACCTCCCAGGACAACAGAGCTGGCGCCTATATTGGAGCGCCTACTTTTGGGAGAACCCATTCAATATGTTCTAAATCAAGCCTATTTTTTTGGCCATCCCTTTTGGGTCAATAATCAGGTGCTTATTCCTAGACAGGAAACTGAGGAGTTGGTCGCATTAATTTTAAAAGAAAACACACAGGCCGAATCCCGCGTTTTGGACTTGGGCACTGGTTCAGGTGCGATAGCAATATCGCTGAAACTAGACAGACCTGACTGGCATGTCGAAGGAATAGATTTGTCTGCAAAAGCCCTAGAAGTGGCCCGTGCCAATTCGAAAAATCTCGTAGCCATGGTTGAATTTTCGATAGGAGATATCTTCGACTTGGTTGTCAACGAGCTCCAGTACCACATCATTGTAAGCAATCCGCCTTATATCCCCCATGCAGAAAAAATTTACATGGAAGATGCTGTGCTAAATCATGAGCCTAAACTGGCGCTGTTCGTTCCAGATAATGATCCGCTACGCTTTTATCGAGCCATTGGAAACTTTGCACAGAAAGGACTCAAACCCAACGGGAAATTATATTTGGAAATTAATGAGCGCTTTGGCAAAGAAATTGAACTCTTGCTTGAGAACTTAGGCTTTGAAGCTGTAACCATTTTGGAGGATTTGAATAAAAAAGCCCGAATGGTCTCTGCCATCCGTACTAGTGGCAGCTAACTGCTGTACGAATCATACTCAACGCTAAATTATGCCATATTGATGATGGCCTTGCCGCTGACTTTGCGATCCATCATTTCTTCCAACGCCTTGGTGGCCTCTTCTAGTACGTAAGTAGCATGAATCCGCGGCTTTAACTGACCTTTGGCATACATCTCCATAAGTTCAATGGTGTTTTTTAAATTAGATTTCGGATCTTTCATAACAAAACTCCCCCAAAAAACTCCTACGATTTGACACCCCTTCAGTAACGGCAAATTCAACGGGATTTTGGGAATCTCTCCAGCTGCGAAGCCTACGACCAAATAGCGTCCCTGCCAAGAGATGCCGCGAAGTGCTACTTCTGACAACGTGCCTCCCACAGGATCGTAGATCACATCTATCCCTTTTCCATGAGTCAACTCTTTTAGCCGGGCCTTCAAGTCTTCAGAGGTATAATTAATCAGCTCATCGGCACCCTGTTTCTTACAAAGCTGAAGTTTCCCCTCTGTAGAGGCCGCTGCTATGACACGGGCACCCATAAGTTTTCCGAGTTCAATTGCTGCAAGTCCAACACCACCAGAAGCCCCAAGTACCAATAACGTCTCACCTTGCCTGATTCGTGCCCGATCCTTTAGGGCGTGGTAAGAAGTGCCATAAGCCATCATAAAAGAGGCCCCAATTTCGAAACTCATTTGGGGCGGTTTTAAGAAGCAATCCAACCCTGACACAAGCACCTCCTCAGCAAAAGCGCCATTGGCCACAAATCCAAATACTTCATCCCCCGTTTTTAGATGAGTGATTTTGGCCCCAACCTCTTTGACCACTCCAGATAGGTCACTCCCCGGAACAAATGGCAAGTCTGGTTTAAACTGATATAGGCCCTGAATGATTAAGGTATCAGGGAAATTTACCGCGGCGGCCCTTACTGAAACAACGACCTCGTTGGGTCCTGGCTTAGGTGAAGACCATTCACGCAGGACTAAGTCCCTAGGAAGACCATATGACTCACAAACTAACGCCCTCATAGTACCATTTTAATTTGTAACATTTCTTGCGCCCATATAACAGAATCAATAGCCATGAAGTTTGGCATAACGATCCAAATGAAAATTGTAATCCCCTAGGGTAACTTGAGCTGCACGAGCCCTTTTAATAAAAAAGCCTATCTCTTCATCATCCGTCATGCCTATTCCTCCATAGATCTGTATGGCTTCATTGGTGACCAGCTTTATCACCTCCCCCGCCTTAACCTTGGCCATTGAAGCCCATATAGCCAAATTCTCATCCTCCCGATCTATCATCTGAAGTGCTTTCAGGACGATGGATTTAACCATTTCTATCTCGCAAAACATTTTTGATGCGCGGTGTTGTAGGGCTTGAAAACTACCAATGGATACTCCGAATTGTCTACGCTCCTTTAAATAGGCGACTGTTCTTTGAAAGGCTTCAAGGGTAGCCCCCAACATTTCGGAAGCTAAGCCTATTCTGCCTATGTCCAATGTCCTGTGATAGGTCTCCTCAGCGCCTGAGAGCATACAAATTGCCGGCGTTTTTTCAAAAGACACATCGGAACTATTTCGACTGTCCATCATGATGATCCTTTCTTTTTGAATACCCACGGCATCTGCATCCACGACAAATAAGTGGATACGTTCCTCAAACTTTGCACTTACTACATATTTGGCTGCGACATGCCCATCCAAAACAAACGTCTTCGTACCCGTCAAAACAAACCCTGAGCCGGCCTTTTCCGCCTTGGTTTCCACGTAATCTGGGTCATGATGGGATTGCTCGTCAGTAGCAAAAGCGTATACAATACCTTTGATAAGTTCTTGAAAAAATTGATGCTTGTACCCCAGACTACCCCCTAATTGAATGGCCGAAGCACAAAGCAAGGAAGTAGAAATCAAAGGTGAACAGGTAAGCGTTCGTCCCGTTTCTTCCAATACCTCTCCGAGTCCTACATAACCAAATCCGAGTCCCCCATATTCCTCTGGAATAGTCAATGAGGTCCAACCCATCGCAGCCATCTCTAGCCATAACTCAGGATCATAACCCATTTCATCTTCCGTGTCTCTTAATTTTCGTAAGAAGGCAATGGGCGCTTTTTCAATTAAGAACTCTTTGGCGGCTATTTTGAGCATTTGCTGCTCCTCTGTTAATACAAGTGACATAAGTGTAACGCTATAGTTTTAATATTTGTTTTGCGATGATATTCAATTGAATCTCATGTGTTCCGCCTTCTATAGAGTTGCCTTTACTTCTTAAGAACGTGCGTGCCTCAAATCCCTGACTTGACGCTTCACTTTCCCATTCGAGACCTCGTGATCCTCTCAATGCCATATTAAGTTCCTGGCGTTGAATATTAAGTTCGGTCCCGTAATACTTAAACATTGAGGACACTGCCCCCGAATGATGCCCCGCTCTGGCCTCGTCTACCGCACGGGTCACTGTTAAATTAAAAATTTCCGTATCCATTTCATTGCGAGCAACCTCTGTCCGCAATATTGGATTCATTAAAATACCATTTTTCAAACACAATTGTTCTTTTGCAATGTCAGAAAGTTTCCGTCTGTTATTGGCCATACTGCCTATCATCTGACGCTCATGCGTCAATAAATATTTGGCAATCGTCCAACCAGCGTTCAAGTCTCCAACCAATTGGTCCTTGGGTACTTGAACATTATCAAAAAACGTTTCAGTAAAAGGAGATATTCCACTGATCAATTTAATCGGACGGGTACTTACCCCCGGCGTGTTCATATCTATCAATAAAAAACTGATACCTTCTTGCTTTTTAACTTCAAAATTTGTGCGAACTAACGCAAAAATCCAATCCGCCTTGTCTCCATAGGAAGTCCATACTTTGGTTCCGTTGACAAGGTAATAATCGCCGTTTTCTTCCGCCTTGGTCTGTAATCCCGCCAAGTCACTCCCCGCATTGGGCTCACTATACCCTTGACACCACCTTATCTTTCCTGCTACTATTTCATTCAGGTATTTGATCCTTTGAGGCTCTGTAGCAAATTCCAATAATGCTGGTCCCAGCATCGTAATTCCAAAACTTAAGAGGGGTTTTCGACAACCCAATCGCTCCATTTCTTCCTCGATGACCCTGTTTTCCTTTAATGACAGGCCTCCACCACCATACTTCACTGGCCAATGTGGGGCAATCCAGCGTTTTTCTAGCATTCTTTCGAACCATATTTGTTGGTCCTTACTATCAAAAGTGCTTTTTCGTCCTCCCCAATAAAATTCTTTTTGATCAAGAATTGGCACCCGCATACTTTTGGGGCAATATTTCTCAAGCCATGCACTTGCCTCCTCGCGAAATAAATTCAAATCTTGATCCATTATTTTTTCTCTCTTACTTAAAATAAGTTGTCAATTTTTTTGCGTTCTATCGCCCGTGATGCGACAACGCTTATTTGATCTATAACGTTCAAAAGACGACCAAATCTTTCATCCTTGGTCAAACCAAGTTGGTATCGGTAATAAATCTGCTGGACAATCACCGCTATTTTTAAGAGCCCATAAACATAATAAAAAACAGGACTATCTATGGCTCTCCCCGTCTTCAGCGTATATTGATGAACGATTTCCTCTCTGGTTAAATTTCCGGGTAAGAATGACGGGCTAAATTGAAAATCTCGCATAGTGTCGATATCATTGGGATTGATCCAATAACCCAAACTTGTTCCCAAATCCATTAAGGGATCTCCGACAGTGGCCATCTCCCAATCCAACACAGCAGAAACCTCTTCCCAGTTCTCTGGTTTCAAAATCAAGTTATCGTATTTAAAATCATTATGTATAATCGCCGTATGCTGTTCCTTTGGCTGGTTGGCCGCCAACCATTTGATAACGAAATCGACTTTGGGTAACTCATTTGTTTTTGATAGCTCATATCGTTTTCCCCAACCTAGGATCTGTCTTTCGATATAGCCCTCAGGTCTCCCCAACTCCGCGATGCCCTCAACGCTAGGGTCGACCGCGTGAAGTTCAACGAGGGTTTCCAGCCATGCTTCAGATATCGCACGCATTTTTTGAGCGTCCGGATACATTTCTTTGGGCATACCTGCCCGTAATATCACCCCTTCTATCCGCTCCATTATATAAAAAGGCGCTCCTATAATAGAGGTATCTTCGGTAAAGTACAACGGCGTAGGCACCTTATGATAATGGGTCTTTAAACAGGAGAGTATACGAAACTCTCTTGCCATATCATGGCCTGATTTTATTTTGGCTCCGAAAGGAGGCCTTCTTAACACGTAGGTATTAACCCCCAGGGTAATTTGATAGGTCAGATTAGAAAAGCCTCCTGGAAACTGGTGTACCTGCAAAATACCAGATGTACCTGGTAGATTGGTCAATAAGCATTCCTGCAAACTTGCAACGGGTAATTCTTCTCCACTACGTGGTTCAACTGCCTTATCTAACCAATTTTTATTCACGCTATTTTGATCTGTTTCATTTGTCATCAACTCTTAGACAACGTCTAATCTATTTCTATTGATACCCCTTTAAAATTTGTTTGGCCGCGCTGCGCTTATGAACCTCGTCGGCCCCATCATAAATACGAGCGCTGCGTTCAAGTCTGAACCAAGCCGCTAATAAAGTATCATCGGTAACTCCCAATGCACCGTGCACTTGAATCGCCCTATCTAATACCTTTTGCATAACATTCGCGCAATAGAACTTGATGATGGATATCTCAATGCGAGCATTGGAAGCCCCAACAGTATCTATTTTAAGGGCTGCATCGCGCACCATCAATCTTGCCGCATTGATTTCTGCTCGGCTTTCAGCTATCCAATTTTGAACGGTTTGCTGATCTGCCAACGTTCTTCCTGGGGCGAGTTCCCGTGACAAAGCGCGTCTACACATCATGTCAAAAGCGCGTTCACAAATCCCGATCCATCGCATGCAATGGTGAATTCTTCCAGGGCCCAGTCGCTTTTGCGCTATAGAAAATCCATCTCCTTCTTTTCCTAAAACATTGGCCAAGGGCACACGACAATTTTCATACACAATCTCTGCATGACTGTGCCACCCCGAACCTTCATCCCCCATGATAGAAATGTTTCGAATAAATTTAAATCCCGGATTGTCCGTTGGCACAATGATTTGACTCGCCATTCTATGACGATCACTAGTATTTGAGTCCGTGACCACCATCACAATGGCAAAAGAGGCTCCATCAGCTGCAGAAGTAAACCATTTACGTCCATTGATCACATATTCGGCTCCATCCTTGACGGCGATAGTGCCCATAAAAGTTGGGTTTGATCCTGGGAAATCGGGTTCCGTCATGGAAAAGCAGCTCCTAATTTGGCCTGCCAAAAGGGGCATAAGATATGTTTCTTTTTGCTCGGCAGTACCAAATTCCATTAAGATCTCCATATTCCCCGCATCAGGCGCTTGGCAGTTGAAACAGTAATGACCATAAGGACTGCCTCCTAATATGGCGCTCACCTCTCCAAATTCTGCCACTGAGAGTCCCAACCCTCCATAAGCGATCGGTATTTGTGGGGTCCACAAACCTGCCTGCTTTACCTTTTCTCTGATTTCTTCTAGAAAGGGAACAACACTCACCCATTCCTTATTGTGGTACCGAGCATCCAAAGGATAGATAAATTGATCCATTATAGTTTGGACCTTTTTCAAAATATCATTAAGTCGATCACTCATTTAATCTTATTTACCGGTATAGGCTTGCACAACAAACTCTGCTACACAAACTGGTTTTGCTACTCCTTTACATTCAAAAACAACCTTTAACTTGTACCGTGCTCCACCCTCAAATTCCATAAATTCCAACAACGATACGCGACCTCTCATCATACTTCCCGATAGAGTAGCATTTGGGAACCTAACTTTATCCAAACCATAATTCACTCCCATTGTAACGTCGTCCATACTGTAGGCTTCATGCGTAAATTTGGAGGCAAAAGAAAGGACCATAAACCCATGTGCCACAGTCTGCCCATAAGGTGAATGTTTTTTAGACTTCTCTTCGTCTACGTGGATCCATTGTGTGTCTCCGGTAAGCTCAGCAAAAGTATTGATTTTGTCCTGGGTAATTTCGCTCCACGTGGTTAACCCCAATTCCTGGCCCACATGATTTTTCATATCCATCAAATATTTAAAGGTGGTGGCGTAAGGTGTCTCTGTCATGTTTTTATCATTTTAATTTATCCAGCTATTAAGTAACCCCCATCGGCGGTAAACGTTGTTCCTGTACAATAGCTTGAAGCCTGCGAAGCTAAGTACAAGGCCAATTCTGCAATTTCATCTGCTTCGGCCATTCGTCCTAACGGCAACTGCCTTGTAAATCGGGCCAAGGTTTTTTCATCTTCCCAAATGGCTTGACTGAACTTGGTTTTGATCAATCCTGGACAAATGGCATTACTTCGAATCCCTACTGGTCCCCATTCTTTAGCCTGGGATTTGGTGAGCATGATCAATCCTGCTTTACTCACACTATAAAGACCTAATCCTTCACTTGGTCTCAT
>JABMNK010000022.1 GCA_013204595.1 Flammeovirgaceae bacterium | reverse complement strand
GATCCGCAGTGTTTAAATTTGCCGTGACCAAAATGGCCGATGTTGCTAAAGAAATAATGGATCGCAATCAGCTTTCCAGTGATGATATTTCGTGGCTTGTCCCACATCAAGCAAATAAAAGAATCATAGAAGCGACGGCAAAGCGTATGGGTGTTGACGACAGTAAAGTAATGTTGAATATTTCGCGATATGGGAATACCACAGCCGGTACTATTCCGCTATGCCTATGGGACTACGAATCGCAATTAAAAAAAGGTGATAATCTTATTTTAGCTGCATTTGGTGGTGGATTCACCTGGGCTTCAGTATATCTAAAATGGGCTTACGACCCAGAAAAATAAAAAAATATGGCAACTACGGCGGATATAAAAAATGGTTTGGTCATCGAATTTAACCACGACCTATTCTCAATTGTAGAATTTCAACATGTCAAGCCTGGTAAAGGTCCAGCATTTGTTCGCACAAAACTTAAAAGTTTGTCTACAGGGAGAGTCATTGATAACACTTTTTCAGCTGGGCACAAAATCACTACGGCCCGTGTTGAAAGGCATAAATATCAATATTTGTACAAAGACGATATGGGTCATCATTTTATGGATAGTGAAACGTACGATCAAGTGCCCATCGATCCAAAACTTATAAATGCGCCGCAATTTTTAAAGGATGGCGACGAGGTGGAAGTACTTATCCACGTAGAAGAAAACAAAATTCTAGGGGCTGAGTTACCTCAATATGTCAATTTAAGGGTAGTTTACACTGAGCCTGGTCTTAAAGGAGATACGGCTACTAATGCAAGCAAACCTGCTGAACTGGAAACCGGGGCCACTATACAAGTTCCATTGTTTATTAACCAAGATGAACTAATCAAAGTGGATACTAAAAATGGGACATATTCAGAAAGAGTTAAATAATTGACTTAACTTAGAAATAGATAATTATAATTGCACGAAACTTGGAACTTGATCAGAAAAAATCAGCAATGAAGGTAAAAGAATTACGCGATCTAATAGATTTTATCAAGAGTACTGGATTGGAGGAAGTCAATATTGAGACAGAACAATTCAAATTAAAAGTGAAACGTTCATCAGACGTTTCTGTTCATCATGTAGCTCCGCCTTCCTCAGTACCGGCTCCAACAACAATCAGCACTTCTGGCCCCTCTTTTACCGAAGCTCAAAACCAAGCCCTTGGAGAAGCCTCGAAAGACAACTTTTTAAATATCAAATCGCCTATGATTGGTACGCTGTATATGGCTGCCAATCCCGAATCTCCAGATTTCGTCAAGGTCGGCGATACGGTTAAGGTCGGTGATACGGTATGCGTCATTGAAGCCATGAAACTTTTTAACGAAATTGAAGCTGATGTCGCAGGTAAAATCGTGAGAATTTTAGCGGAAAATGCCAATCCAGTAGAATTTGATCAACCATTGTTTTTAATAGATCCATCTTAAAAAACAAGCTGTGTTTAATAAAATACTCATTGCAAATCGTGGGGAAATTGCACTTCGAATCATACGGACGTGTAAAGAAATGGGAATAAAGACCGTTGCCGTCTATTCCACTGCCGACAGAGAAAGCTTACATGTCCGTTTTGCAGACGAGGCAGTCTGTATAGGTGCTCCAGCAAGTAAAGATTCCTACTTAAATATTCCTAGAATTATTTCAGCCGCAGAAATAACTAACGCGGATGCCATCCACCCTGGATATGGATTCTTATCTGAAAACGCAGAATTTTCTAAGGTCTGCCATGAGTATGGAATAAAATTCATCGGAGCAAGCGCAGAGATGATCAACCAAATGGGTGACAAGGCTACTGCAAAGGATACTATGAAAAAAGCAGGCGTGCCTACTATTCCAGGGTCTGAAGGACTTATTGACTCTGTGCAGCAAGGACTTGAACTAGCTGAAACCATTGGGTATCCAGTCATACTAAAAGCGACTGCCGGCGGGGGTGGGCGTGGTATGCGCTTGGTAAAAGAAATTAACGAATTTCAAAAAGCGTGGGACAGCGCTCGACAAGAATCCGCAGCGGCTTTTGGTAATGATGGTCTTTATTTAGAGAAATACATTGAAGAACCTAGACATATTGAAATTCAAATCATAGGTGACCATACGGGTAAAGCCTGTCATCTCTCTGAGCGTGATTGTTCAATTCAACGAAGACATCAAAAATTAGTCGAGGAAACACCCTCTCCTATTATTACCGAAGAATTAAGAGAAGCTATGGGCCAAGCCGCAATTAAAGGTGCCGAAGCCATCAAATATGAAGGTGCGGGTACGGTTGAGTTTTTGGTGGATAAGCATGGAAAATTTTATTTCATGGAAATGAATACTCGAATCCAAGTTGAGCATCCCATTACCGAGGAAGTCACAGACTATGACTTGATCAAAGAACAAATCAAAGTAGCAGCGGGGATAACTATTTCAGGACGCAACTATTATCCGCAAATGCATTCTATAGAATGTAGAATCAATGCGGAAGATCCTGGTAAAAATTTCAGACCTAATCCTGGTAAAATTACTAATTTGCACCTGCCTGGAGGGCATGGCGTACGCGTAGATAGTCATGTATACGCTGGATATACTATCCCCCCCCATTATGACTCTATGATTGCCAAGCTAATTGTAACCGCTCAGACCCGGGAAGAAGCTTTAATTAAAATGAAACGAGCCCTAGGCGAGATGGTCATTGAAGGCATCAAAACAACGATCCCCTTTCACCTAAAATTAATGGACGATCCAAGTTTTAAATCTGGCCTTTTTACCACAGCCTTTTTGGAAACATTTGATTTCAGTGATCTTTAACCTTTAATTGTTAATTAGTAGTTATCTGTTTTTCATTAGGTAAAAAACCAGAAATCTTTTACAGGTTTTTTACCCGTCCGTTCAAGGTATTTTGATATTTCTATTTTTCCTTCCGGTGCAGATACAACAATCAATATTTGTGGATTATTGAAGGTGATAATTTGATCATAATGCGCTATGATTATTCCAAAAATGTTCTTCCCGATTTTATTTTCATTATCACAGACCCAATGAATGGACTCTTCATATTTGCTCAATTCCTTGATAAAGTCCTTACCGTTACGACCTGCTCCCCACACCACAAGTGGCCGCCGTCTATCGCGATCTAGTTCATAAAAATATTTTAATTTCATCGCGAAAAATCTATTGTCTCGATATTCTTCCCACGTCCGAGAAATTCGGTTGGATCGATCTCGCCAAAAATGAAGCACTTTGTCAATTCCAACAATCTTGTACCCAGATCTATAAAAACGAAAACAAAGATCGTAATCCTCAGGGTATACCTCCGGCTCAAAGGCACCAGCTGCTGACAAGTCATCCCTATGAATGATCCAGCAGTGGGACGGAATGACACATTCCTGATAAATTTGCTGAAAATGACTGTTTGATTTGGCCAATTGATTCAACCACTGATCATACCTTTTAAATCCAGCTCCGACATCCCCCTCATCAACGAAATGTTGAGTACCCCCCGCAATCACAAACCCAATGCCATACCGCAGCCACTCTGATACCATAGACGCTAGTTTGTCTGAAGGCATCCAGTCATCACTATCCATCCTATTGATCAAGATACCCAAACTACGCTTGAAGCCTTCCTTTAATGCAGGTATCAGCCGTTGCCCTGGACTATCAAATAGCCTAATTCTACGATCCTTTGCCGCAAATTCCTGTAATATTTGGAGAGAATGATCAGTAGAGTGATCATTAACCGCAATCAGCTCCCAATTATGATAGCTTTGCCCGAGTATGGATGTTAAACACTTTGGCAAAAAAGGTGCTGTATCCTTAACAGCCATGATAATAGATACCAACGGTCTGGAATGCAATTCCATCTTCATAGAAGCCTGACTTGACTCAATTATTGAGACCACTCAGTGGGTTGACGATCCCATCTATGTCCTTTCAATTGATCAATCAAACGCTGAGTCAATGCAGCTGATTCGCTTGTGGCTGAGTTGGCACGTACATTGCGCTCCTTTCGCATTCCTGGTATGATTGTAGCCACGTCTGAATTGGCCAAAATAAATTTTAAAGCCATTTCTGCCATGGTGGTTCCCTCAGAGATGAGCGGTCTTAACGCATCTGCCCTCTCAACGGATGAGTGTAAGTTTTCGGGCACAAAATAGGTAGCACGCCAATCACCTTCCAGCCAAGTAGAGGACTTCGTCAAATTACCGGTAAGGGTGCCTTCGTCAAAAGGAACCCTCGCAATAACGGCAATGTCCAATTCCCTGCAAATTGGAAACAATTGATCTTCCGGTGCCTGATCAAATATGTTGTAAATAACCTGAACACTATCGATAAGGCCAGTACGCAACGTCCTCAAGCAATTCTCAGGCTCCCATCTATTTACACTCACACCCATTGAGCGAATCTTTCCCGCATTAATTAAGTCTTCTATGGTTCTTTTCCATTCATCTTGATCAGACCAAGCATCTTCCCAAACATGAAACTGCATCAAGTCAATAGTCTCCAATCCTAGATTTTTTAAACTTTTATTCGTGTATTCAATGATATAATCTTTAGGGAAAACATCTTTGATGTCAAAATGACTTTTGGAAGGCCACTGCCTGTTTTTTGGTGGTATTTTAGTTGCGGCATAAAGCTTTTTATCAGGATGTCGTTTGATTAAAGCGCCTAGTAAATTTTCACTTTTCCCTTCCCCATATCCCCATGCTGTATCGAAAAAATTGCAACCCAATTCAACGGCTAGATCAAGTGATTTATTACTCTCTAGATCATCGGATTCTTCCCATCCTGCCATACCCCACATACCATATCCAATCTCGCCTACCTTCCATTCAGTTTTACCGAATTTTCTATTTTTCATTTTCTATTTTTCTATTAACTCATAACTAACAAACGCAAATTTCTTACTATCTGGCGACCAAGAAGAAACATTGAGCGTCCCCTGCCCACCAAATAACTCAAATAATTTTGTGATCTCCTTGGTTTCAGGATCCATCATGCGCAACATTACATTTTTAAAAGCGGGATGAGTCCCTGGGTCTATTTTATCTAGATACGAAATAAACACCACAGCGCTACCGTCTGGTGCAGGATGCGCAAACCAATCATTATACCCGTCATTCGATAATTGTTCTTGATTAGTGCCATCAGGTTCCATTCTCCAAATTTGCATCATTCCAGTACGCACAGAATTAAAATAAATATGACGACCAGAAAAAGAATAATCTGGCCCATCATCAAGCCCTTCTGAATTGGTTAAGCGCTTCTCAACTCCTCCTTCGACACTTATCGAATAGACATCATAATTACCATTTCTAGCCGCACAATAAACCAGCGTTTTTCCATCTGGAGACCACCCGTGCCAATAAGATGGTGCGTGTTCAGTAATAAGCTTCGGCAGTCCACCCTCAATAGGCAGTACGTATATTCGAGAGCCCAAATCTGGATCATTGTTGGATATCACCAATGATCTCCCACCTGGTGAAATGCCGTGGTCATTGTTGCAGTTTTCTGCAAATACTGTATTTATTTTACTTTTTGTACGGGTATTTAAATCAAATCGATAAAGGCTTCCCTCTTCATTAAATATCAAAAAATTACCATCTCTGCTCCAATTAGGTGCTTCAAAGATCTTGCCTGATTCCGTATAAATAACTTCACGCTTACCTGACATCACATCATAAATTTCCAATTTACTGATAATGTCTTGAGCGTTTATCCACATCGGTGCAATAATTAAGAGGTAGGTGAAAAACTTCATTTTTTTTTTAATTTTCGTTTAATATAGCTCATCCCATCTAAGGAAAAAAATATCCATTTTAAATTTTGGGGAATCCTGTGAATAGGCGCTCACAAAACACACTTCACAGATCTCAGACATCCTGTCAGTAAAATTATTTTTGGATCTCTTTTTGCTATTAATGAGTTATGGCAAAATCTAAAGTAACAATGGCCCATGTCTTTAAGACAATTATTTGGCCCCGAAAGAATACCCTTTTTGTCGGTCTCTTTTTAATCGTTGTAAGTCGTCTGTCAAGTTTGGTCTTGCCATGGGCCAGTCAATCTTTGATGGATGATGTCATCGTTAACAAAAACATTGAACTATTAAAACAATTGTTAATCTGGATAACTGCAGCCATCACTATTCAGGCAACGACATCCTTTTTATTGACCAAAATATTGAGTGTAGAAGCCCAGCATCTCATTGCCAAACCAAGGGTGCAGGTACAGAAAAAGGTAATTTATTTACCGACAAGATTTTTTGATAATACTAAATCTGGAGAGCTGGTCTCTCGAATTATGACGGATGTTGAAGGTGTCAGGAACTTAGTGGGAACAGGTCTTGTACAATTAGTCGGAGGAGTACTAACCGCCATAATCTCATTGGTATTATTAATTAAAATCAGCCCAATGATGACGGTTTACGTTCTGGTGCCTGTCGCGATTTTTGGCTTCATCTCTTTAAAAGCCTTTGGATATATCCGACCCATCTTTAGAGAGCGTGGAAAGATAAATGCCGAAGTTACAGGGCGACTTACTGAGACATTAAATGGCGTGAGGGTTATTAAAGGTTTTAATGCCGAAAAACAAGAAATCAAATCTTTCGAAGACGGAACTGAAAAATTATTTCAAAACGTAAAAAAGAGTTTAACAGCCACTAGCGTCATTACCAGTTCAGCGACTTTTTTACTAGGTTTGGCAAGTACTGGGATAATGGGTATCGGAGGATATATGATTATGCAAGATGAATTAACCATCGGAGAATTTTTATCTTTTACTCTGTACTTAGGTTTTATGATTGCTCCGATCGTGCAAATGAGTAATATTGGAAGTCAGCTTACTGAGGCCTTTGCAGGGCTCGACAGAACCGAAGAATTGATGAATATGGATTCTGAAGATGATGGATCAATACGCACAAAGAAGATAGAAAAAATAATAGGACACGTGAAATTTGATCATGTTTCTTTTGGATACGAAACAGAAAAAAAGGTCCTTCACAACATTTCATTTGAAGCGCTTCCTGGGTCTGTCACCGCATTAGTTGGATCCTCTGGATCTGGGAAATCAACCATTGCAGGTCTTGCTGCTACGTTTATTAGCCCCAATTCGGGTACGATTTCCGTGGATAACGAAGATATATCTAAAGTCTCATTGGACAGCTTTCGTAGTCAGCTCGGGGTCGTGTTACAAGACGACTTTCTTTTCGAAGGTACTATCAGGGAAAATATCTTATTCCCAAGACCCGAGGCTTCCGAGCTGGAACTATTGCAAGCGGCCGAGTCTGCCTATGTTACTGAGTTTACAGATAGATTTGACGATGGAATGGAAACCATCATCGGAGAACGTGGAATAAAGTTATCAGGGGGGCAACGACAACGTATTGCAATTGCTAGAGCTATTTTGGCCAATCCAAGAATTTTGATTCTAGATGAGGCAACGTCTAATTTGGATACAGAAAGTGAATCTTATATTCAAAAAAGTCTTGAAAAATTAATGAGTGGTCGAACCACGTTCGTGATTGCACACAGGCTGAGCACCATACGACGTGCTGATCAAATACTGGTCATTGAAAAAGGTGATATCGCCGAATCAGGAACGCACGAGGACCTAATCAAAAAAGAAGGTAGGTACTTCGAACTATACACATATCAAGCCCGTATTTGATCTACAGACCCACAAAATAAATTTCATGGGTTACGTCATTGGGTATATGAACTATTAATGATGTTAACTACGATAGAATACGATTACTTAATCGTATTCAAAACTTGATCGACAGGCCCTATTTTAACCTGCTCTATAATGGACTTCTTACCTTTAACGAGCTGTATATCAACTGGCGCTAATCCCAACTCTTTGGTTTTACCGATAACCTCGTTAAAAAAACCCTTGGCTTTTTCTAATTCTCCTTTGCCAAAATCGTGCTTACTTACGTTCTTTTGCAAAGGGACTCCCGGAATGACAAAATAAGTAATGGCATTAACAGTATAGGTCGGCTTAAATGTCCTTAAAAAGTTATTGACACTTACCTGTATACCATTAAAAAAATTATCCGCTGTACTTTTAATTCCCATATCTCTATCATAAAGTTTGTCAAACTTATCATTTTGCTAGGTATGAAGCAACCGATATGAAAAATAAAATAAAAAATTACCACCAGGTGTCACTCTTTAATTTTTTAAATGCCCGAATAACATCTTTTTGACTAATCTGCCCAACCAACTTTCCAAATTCGATGACCGGAAATCTTCGCATTCTTTTTTCTAAAAATAAATTGGCCACTTCAAAAATTGAGACCTCCGGGGAAATTGAGACCACATTCGTTGACATGTATTGACTCACCATACCCGTATCAATAGGCATGTTATGGTATTTTCCTCTGATTACTTCTTTCATACAATCAGTTTCAGAAATCATGCCAACCACTTCATTAAACTCATTCACAACGGGTCCCCCGCCAATTTTTTTAATTAACAATAGATCCATCACCTGAAAAATGCGCTGATTCGGATGAAATTTGATCAATTTGGTAGCCATGTAATCTTTGGCTAAAAGCTGTTGTTTTTGAACTTCTCTTGGAATCAATAAACCTTTATAACTCTTTACCATATCGAATTTTTTAAAAATAGATAGTGTAAGAAGTTATACAAAATCATTCTAAAATGCAAATTAATATTGAGGTAATTGATGTAGGCAGAATATTATTTCGATAAATAGCCCTTTTCCCATCGTATATCAACCCCCTTCTTTCTTTTTCTTTTTAATATCTTTCAAACCATTCTTTAACTGAGATTTAATATCTTTCAACTCATCTGGGAGTGATTCTTTGACTTTATCCTTAATCGCATTGACTCCCTCTTGTACTTTCTCCTCAACTACTTCTTTCTGTTTAGCCATTTCCTCCTTGATCTTTTTTTCTGCAATATCTTGTTGCTCCTGCAACTTCTTTTTAGCCGCATCTATTGCCGCATTTTTCAAACTACTTTTATTTGATTGGCCTGATACATTAGTAATACCTGCAAGACTAATTTCTGGATTCTCATAGGTACCTTCGATTTTAATTTTCATACGCACCTCATCTGAAATGACGTTTTGCGCACCAGTAAATGACGCTATTAAATTATTCACTTCATTTCCTAATTTTCCTGTCTTAATATTTGTCTCCAATCCATAATCAATTGGCGCTTTGGCATCTGTAATGCCACTAGAACCGTATATAGTCGCGGATCGGCCCGCAATCTTCAGATCAAACGGCTGCACAATTAACTTTCCATTCTCAATCATGAACTGCAAATTAAGATTTCTGGATGTCAACGATTGCTCTTTATCTCCAGTGATTTTATTAAGGGCATTAACCCATTTAGGATTATTATAGGAAGCCTCAGCAATCTCCAAGACTCCATAAGCAAACATCGTTTCCATAATGGGTGCCATAGTCTGGTCTAAATTCCCAGTCATTGACATTTCTGAAGAAAAATTACCCGCTAAATCATTTGCAATTGGCGCTATTTTTTGAATGGTATTAAAGGCTTTAAAACTTTCTGATATTGACAACTCAGCAATCTTAAAATTAAAATTAAAAGAGGGCGATAAGATGGTAGAATTATAAATTCCATCCATGACAAAATGACCATTTAGAAGTTTGAAATCTAACTTCTCAAGTTTGGAAAGGCCTTCCTCAATAGATACCATACCTTTTATGTCTGTGATTTCAAGATTATCATAAATTATTCGATCTATCTTGGTATCTAACTGAAATGCCAAATTAATCGGAATTCTTAATACCTCCAGAGAAGTGGTATCGCTGACCGCTGATGTATCCACCGCCGCGGTGGGTGACATCAACTCATTGAAATCAAAAAGGTGGGAACTGAAATTGAGTTTTGCCTTTAAAGGCTCTTCCCTGCCCATCGCATACACAATAAAATTTTCAACGGAACCTGTCATTTGAAAATCGCTATTACCGATCGTTCCACTAAAAGCCGAAAG
Organism: Flammeovirgaceae bacterium; assembly: GCA_013204595.1. Lineage (GTDB taxonomy): Bacteria > Bacteroidota > Bacteroidia > Cytophagales > Cyclobacteriaceae > UBA4465. The sequence continues at coordinate 30,758 of JABMNK010000022.1, read as the reverse complement.
TGCTACCTGCTGATTATTGAACCCCATGATAGCATTAGAAATACTCAGTTCGTTAGGCACATCTTCACCCTTAAATTTAAAATCAGTCAACCTTATATTTCCAGTCGTAGGTAGTTTTTCATAATTCTCCTCCTCCACCAATTGCATATTACCCGAAGTCATAAGTTCCCCTGCTAACTTTCCCGAGATCTGTAGTCCTTCTACTGGTATCACTTTCAGTGTCTTTCCCAAATCTAACGTCCCTTGCATCCCGAAATCCCAAGTATAATTAGCCAAATTCTCAAAATTTAGATGAGCATTAAATTCCTCATCTTCTAATTTCATTGAAAAGTGAGGCATAGAAAAAGTGAGCATGTCCATATTTTCGCCTGGTATATTCAACTCGACTTTCATTTGAACTTCTTCAATCGGTAACGGAAATTCTGAGTACTTAATACTTCCATTGGAAATAGAACTCTTCAAAAAAACATCTGGCAACATTTGCTCATTGTAAATACCTCTAACATAACCGTCAAGATTGACAGTTCCAGCAGCAGTAACCCCCGTTAAATAAGACTCATAATCTCCTGGAATTAAGGAAAGAATTGACTTCAGCGTAAGATTCTTGCCATCATACGTAATATCTATTGAGATGTCATCAGAAGGCATTGACACAAATCCATTAAACGCCAAATCCAAATTATTAATTGACACTGTATTTTCAAGAAAAGTATATTTTGACTTCTCTAAATCCATTTCCATAATCACGTTGGCGGCAAGAGACTTATTATCAAAATAGGTCGTTCCATCATAGCTCATACTAAACGAGGCCACGCTTGTCTGTGTGGTCAAGTCGAAAATATTTTGCGAAAAATCCCCCGTTCCGATGTGATTGATCCCGTCGAAAGAGGTATAAAAACCAAGCGAAGCATCGAAATAAACAAAATCCCCATCCATAATTTGCCACTTCTTAATTGCCAAGTCAACGGAGACCTCGTCGCCTGTAGCGGTGTCTGCCTTTATAGAAGAGGTATCGCTCTTAAAAATATCATAATTGGCTTTTCCATTTTCCAAAACGATAATAAAAAACTTCGGTTCTTTCAAGCTAATGCTGCTGAGACTTATTTTTTGGCCATTAATCACCGACATCAAATCAATTGTGAATTCAAAAGAAGAAACACTGGCCAACGTATCGCCTTCAAAAAGACCTTTTCCAGCTATCCCGAAATTATCCATTGAAAAGGTGAAATTTGGAAAATCCTTTAACAAGGATAAACTGATACCTTCGGGATCATAAAAAACCTTTGCATCAACTTCTCCCGCAATTGCCTCATCAATAACTTTTTTAATGTCATCCTTAAAAAAAACGGGAGCCACGACTAGAGTGGTGATCAATAGTAAAATCAACATACCAAAAACTAAAAACAACTTTTTCATATCGAAATCAAGGAAAAATAAATTAGTTAAAAGAAGGTAAATTAGGGGACTATTTCAAGAAAAAAAAATCAGCACTGAGCTCATATACCAACTACCTAATTACTCGAATTTATTGGAGAGAAATTCACATATAATAAAGACTTAACAATTCGTTTGAGTAAAACTGTAAGATAAAAAGCCTAATTTTGAACCCTATTTGATTGATCTTCGTTTAATCAAGTCAAGACACATAATACAGTCATTTTTTATCTTTTTAATCAAGTATTTTAAATCCTTACTTACAGAAAAAATTCATGAAGAAACCATTTAAAAAATTATTATTATTACTCTTTTCAGTTTCATTATCAATATTCTTGGGTTGTAGCGGTGATGAAGAGGAACCGGCCGCAGAAGTAGCCATCCCAACTGTTTCGATTTCCGCAGTAAATATTGAAGGAGTTACCGTTCCCAATGGAGGGGAAATTTATATCGGGAACGCGCTAACACTATCTGTATCTATCTTAGCCGCAGGTGGGATCAATACTATTTACATCAGTGGCGATGTCGAATCAAGCACACTAAATAGAAATGACCTAGGGCTTTCGGCTGGAACTACGGATGTTAGTTTTGACCTAGAACTCAGTTTATCAGGTACTAGTGATCTCCAAGAAGGGATAATTACTTTTGAAGTAGTTGATGACCTTGATCAAAAAGGTTCTGCGTCATTTTCTTTTGTGACGATCGCAATACCTTCTCCAACGGCAATGACTCAAACCGCCGTAATGCTTTATACACCTTTGGGAAGTTTAACCAGCGAGACTTTTTATTCAATTTCTGAAAATAAAACCTACAGCAGGAAAAGTGTAGAATCAACAAGTGACCCCGTTTCACCGTTAATTGATTTTGGTTATTATTATGGAGCTACGAATAAGGCCTCATTGGCCTCCCCTTCGGGATACCCTTCCGCCATTTATGACCTTTCAAGCTGGGGCACAATAAATAAAACAACACTTGTTGCTACCGCGATTACAAGCGCTGAATACCTCGAAATAGTGACCGTAGCAGCTGTTGAAACGGCAATAGAAGGGATTGATCTAAGTGCCGCCCCTCAAGTAGCCACAGAATTGATCAAAGGCGCCGTTCTAGCTTTTGAGAGTGCCTCTGGATCTAAAGGATTCATATTGGTGAACGAGATTACTGGAACTGATGGCGCTGATGGTACCATCACCCTTGAAATCAAATTGGCAGAAGCTGGTCAATAAATGATAGACCTTAAAAAAAGCCTCGCCTATCGGTGGGGCTTTTTTTTGTAGACATGATAATAAATTATTGATTCTTTAACTTAGCTAAATAGGCAACATCATGCTAAATAAGCGAAATATCTGGGTATTCATATTAATGATTTTAGTGCTAGCTAATTGCGCCAAAGTCCCCGTTACTGGAAGATCCCAATTAAGTATAGTAAAAAATTCTGAATTGATCCCGATGAGTTTTAATCAATATGACGGGGTACTAGAAAAAAGCAACCTTTCCAAAGATCAAGAGCAGGTTGCCAAGATAAAAAAAGTTGGTACTCGTATTCAGCAGGCTGTTGAAAAGTATCTATCAGAACAAGGACAAAGGAATGTATTAAATGGATTTGAATGGGAATTCAATCTGATTGAAGAAGAAACAGTCAATGCCTGGAGTATGCCTGGAGGAAAGGTGGCTTTCTACACGGGCATTTTACCTATATGTCAAGATGGGATCGGGATCGCTGTCGTAATGGGGCATGAGGTTGCACACGCCATTGCCAACCATGGCAGAGAACGAATGAGTCAAGGGTTAGTCGCCAACCTTGGATTAGCCACTCTTTCTATGGCTACTCAATCAAATCAATCCCTAACCAACCAAATTTTATTACAGTCCGTAGGCGCCGGCACCCAACTGGGCATACTGAAATTCTCTAGAATTCATGAAAGTGAGGCAGATAGAATGGGACTTATTTTTATGTCAATAGCCGGCTATGATCCCACCGCTTCCCCTGCTTTTTGGGAACGTATGGCACGATTACCTGAAGGTCAAAAAGTTCCTGATTGGCTTTCCACCCATCCCTCTAATAGCACAAGAATTAGTGATCTAAAAAAATCGATGCCAGAGGCATTAACTTACTATAAATTAAAATAGCTTGCAACGCACATTGAATATTTTTCGATTGATTGCGCTACTAGAAGGTAGTTCGTTTTTGTCTTTTGCCATTACAATGCCCTTGAAATATCAATTTTCTATTCTTTGGCCCAACCTGATTATTGGATTCATACCTGGATTTTTATTCTTAACTTATGTGCTCCTACTTTTCTGGGTAACTTATCTGTTAAAATGGTCACTCTCAAAATTTTTATGGGCATTTATCGCTTCTTTATTGCCTTTTGGCACCTTCATTATGGCGAAAAATTATCTCAATAAAAATAGTGAATTCAATGCTGAGCAAGCTCACTAAGTTCCAACCACCTGAGCTCTTTGATTTCAATATTCTCTTTGATTTCATCTAAGTTTTTACCCAAATCGGTCAGTTTTCCATAATCAGTCTCAGACAATAATGATTTTTCTATAAGCACTTTTTTAGCCTCCAATGCCTCCAATTCTTTTTCAATGCCTTCAAACTCACGTTTTTCATTGAAATTCATTTTTTTAAGAATTTCCGTCTTTTGATCACTCGCGATGAGCTTTGGAGGGATTTCAGTAGCTTTCTCTTTGTCTCCTGACTTTAGGGTTCCTAACTCACTTCGATAATCCGTATAATTACCTGGATAATCCTTAATCTGACCATTCCCTTGAAAAATAAAGAGGTGATCTACCAGCTTATCCATAAAGTAGCGATCGTGAGAAACAATAATGAGACATCCATCAAATTTCTCTAAATAATCTTCAAGCACGTTCAGCGTCATGATGTCTAAATCATTGGTGGGCTCATCCAAGATTAAAAAATTAGGATTGGCCATTAACACCCTCAATAGCTGCAACCTTCTTTTTTCTCCTCCACTTAATTTACCTACAAAATTATATTGCATATTAGGCGGAAAAAGAAACTGATTTAGCAAATTAGATGCCGAGACCTCAGAGCCATCGGTCAATTTAATGAATTCAGCCACTTCCTTGATAACATCTATCACCTTCATATTTGGGTCAAAAACGGCCTCATTTTGCGTGTAATATCCAAAACGAGTAGTTTGTCCAATTTCAAGTTCTCCCGTATCCGGCTCTATCCTCTGGGTCAACATATTCAAGAAGGTTGATTTTCCAGCACCATTCGGGCCGACGACACCAATTCTTTCCTTTCGCTGAAAAACATAACTAAAATCATTGACCAATATTTTATCTCCAAATTTTTTCGTCAAATGAATCAGCTCCATAATCTTCTTTCCTTGACGATCAGACTTAAGATTAACCTCCATTTCACTTTTAACAACTCCTTGATTTGCCTTTTCTTTGGTCTCATAAAAGGCCTCTATTCGATATTTAGCTTTAGTGCCACGGGCCTTTGGTTGTCTGCGCATCCATTCTAGCTCCTTTCTTAACAAATTCTTGGCCTTCCCTATAGTGGCTGCTTGCTGCTCTTCTCTTTCCGATTTCAACTGCAAAAAATCACTGTAATTACCCTGATATTTAAAAATTTGACCCGCGTCAATCTCCAGTATTTCATTAGTCACACGGTCCAAGAAATACCTGTCATGCGTCACCATCAGTAAAGTTAGATTTTGTGTCGCCAAATATTCTTCCAACCATTCAATGGTTTCCAGATCCAAATGATTGGTTGGCTCATCTAAAATTAGCACATTGGGATTCACCACCAAGGCTTGGGCCAACGCTACCCGTTTTTTTTGCCCGCCAGATAATTCACCCATTCGCTGTTCCAACGAATGGATTCCCAATTTGCCCAAAAGTTGTTTTACCTGATGCTCAAAATCCCAAGCATTCAACGCATCTATTCGTTCAATTAAATCAGAAATATCAATTACCAACTCAGGGTTCTGCTCCATTTTCAGCAAGGCCAATTCATAGTCTCGAATGGCATTAAGCTCTGGCCGCTCTTCCGAAAAAACAGCTTGCATTACCGTTTCATTATCTTCAAATTCTGGATTTTGTGTCAATATGGAAATTTTTAGACCTTTGCGAAAAGAGACCTCTCCTGAGTCTGGATGTAACAAGCCTGCTATTACTTTAAGCAAGGTTGATTTACCGCATCCATTTACGCCTACTAAAGCCGCCTTTTGACCTTGTTCCAACCCGAAGGTTATTCCTTCAAAAAGTTTTTTTTCGTCAAAACTTTTTGTCAGACGTTCAACTGATAAATGATTCACCAAAACCGTTATATTTAAATTTTTATAGCGTAATTTTCTTCTGCTTCGGCGGCAAAGGTAGCCCTAATTACTCCCTTAATTTTGATGGATTTTTGAAAAATATTAAATTTCTATGATCCGTCTAAATAAGTTCTTACTAGCTCAAAAAATGGCCCACATAGACTGACCTACAACAATAATAATTCCCTAAATTAGTACTTAGATTGATTTTGAGATATTTATTTACCTTAGGATAACCTAGCATCACCGTATTAAACTAATAAAACGTAGCAAATGAAAGGCATTATCTTAGAGGCGTGCGTCGATACATTTTCTGACGCCTTAATTGCTGCACAGCAAGGGGCAAATAGAATTGAACTGTGCAGTGACCTAGCGCAAGATGGGCTCACTCCTTCGGTTGCGCTCACTCAAAAGGTACTTAAAAGCCTCACCATTCCCATCCATGTGATGATTAGAATTCGGGCGGGAGACTTTCATTATACACCCAATGAGTTAGCCCTAATGATAGACCTTGTCCACCAATACAAAGCATTGGGGGTTCAAGGAATCGTTTTTGGTGCATTGCAAAAAGATCTGACCATTGACGTCGACAGCACTCAGCAAATCGCCAATGCCGCCGATGGGATTGCTGTTGTCTTTCACAAAGCAATCGACTTGACACCAGATCCAGTGGCTGCAGCTAAAACGTTGATAAAGATCAAGGGGGTTTCGCACATTCTCACTTCTGGGGGGGCTCCAACAGCAAAGATCGGCGCGGAAATCTTGCGTAAAATGGGATCAGCTAGCAGCCACCTTACAATCATTGCAGCAGGTAAAATCAATCAACGAAATTTTATGGAAATTCATGAATCACTTGGATTAGCGGAGTATCATGGCAAACTAATCGTGGGGGATCTTCATCGACAAAATGTATAAAAATGTATTAATCTTGGGATGTGGGAGATCTGGGACTTCTATTTTTGGCGAATTGTTTGATCATCTCATTCCCTATACTTATTTCAGTGAAATTGATTTTGAGCTTTATCTTAATAAAGACTTTTCTCAGCCTACTGCCACTAAAGTTCCTAGAGAAAATCCTAAATATCAAAACACACCCGGCCTATCTTTTCCCTTGGAAGTAGTATTATCAAAAATTCCCAATCTTCAAATTTATTGGCAGGTCAGACATCCGTTAGATGCCATTTGCTCCTTGAAAGTAGGTATTTCAAGAAAATGGGGACACCACCCCCAACCACCGGACTACCAAGACTGGATGCAAGAAAGCTTATTAAAAAAATGTGCCCACCATTGGAATTATATCAATTCGATCGGCTATGCATCAGTCAAAAAAATTGCAGTAGTAACTAAATTTGAAAATTTGATATCGGATCCTTCCCAGTTTTCTAAAGACATCTGCGAGCAAGTGGGGATTGATCCGAAAGTGAATGAGTCAACCTTAAGCTCATGGAACCAACGGGTTCAAAACAATAACAATGAACATTTCATAGAAGCCTTGACTTCAAGACCCTATTCAACACAAGACCATCTTAGTAAAATTGATCGCTGGAAAGAAAGTCTCACACATACCGATTTAGATGAAATTGTGCCAATGGTCCGTCAAACGGCCGCTCAGTTTGGATACCTGCTTTAACGGAAAATAATATGGATCATTTGAGAAATTAATCCCCCTACATGAACTTTAAATGATGCTGACAAAATTGATTTTATTTTAATTGTTATATTGTAAATTAGCAAGGTAAAATAAAATCAATACTTATGTCCACCTTATCGCCCTTTCATTTAGCCATTCCTGTACATGACGTGCAAGTATGCCGATCATTTTATCGAGACATTCTTCATTGTAAAGAGGGTCGCAGCGATCCCAAATGGGTAGATTTTGATTTTTTTGGCCATCAATTGGTCATTCATGAAGTCGCCAGCAACACTAAACCCATAGAAGATCATAATCCAGTAGATGGCCATGACGTCCCCGTACCTCATTTTGGAGTCGTTTTAGAGATGGCTGTTTGGATGTCATTGGCGGAACGACTGAAGGACATGGGTATAAACTTCATCATTGAACCCTACATCAGATTCGTAGGACAACCCGGTGAGCAGGCTACCATGTTCTTCAAAGACCCTTCAGGAAATGCATTGGAATTTAAGGCGTTTAAGGACATAGGTCAGCTGTTTGCCAAATAAATAAGCCCTTAATTGTAAAACTAAAATATGCAACAAACTCCAAAATTTAGATGAAAAACATCCAAGTAGGCATATTGGGATACGGAATGGCGGGTCAGGTATTTCATGCCCCCATTATTAATTGTATTACCGGTATGACTATCAAATCAATTAGGACCAAAAACCCATACTGGAGCAGCGTAGCTAAAGAAAGATATCCAGGAGTCACTATCGTTGCAGAATCAAATGAAATCATCGATGATCCTGAAATAGATTTGGTCATTGTGGTGACCCCCAATGAATTTCATTACCCATTAGCCAAAGAAGCACTCTTAGCAGGAAAAAACGTAGTCGTTGATAAGCCTTTCACCGTAACAAGTACGGAAGCTTTGGAATTAATTCAATTGGCCAGCGAGCGCGATCTATTACTATCTGTTTATCAAAACAGACGTTTTGTTGCTGATTTTAGGACGGTTGAAAAAGTAATTAAATCCAAACGGCTAGGTCGACTCGTTGAGGTCACCATGAACTTTGATCGATTCCGTAATGACTTTAATGGAAATTGGCGCGAAGATGACGTGCCAGGATCTGGTATTTTATATGATTTGGGATCACATCTGATCGATCAATCCATCTATTTATTTGGCCTCCCCGAATTTATCACCGCAGACCTACGCAATCAAAGAGGTGGCAAAGCCAATGATTATTTTGATATCAGACTAGATTATCCCGGATTAAAAGTCAATGTAAGGTCTGGAATGTTGGTCAAAATACCTGGTCCTGTTTTTAAGCTAAACGGCACCAACGGTACCTTTGAAAAATTTGGCCTAGATATTCAAGAAGGTGCTCTGACTGCTGGATTAACCCCAAATACCCAAGCGCATTGGGGAGAAGAACCTCCTGAACAATATGGCAAACTCAATATTTTGGTGAATAACGAAGATTTTATAGAGACGATCAAATCGGAACCAGGCGATTATCGGCTTTATTATCAAAATATTTATGACGCCCTTACCCATAAAAACAAATTACTGGTAAATCCTTTAGATGCCCTTAATACCATAAAAATAATTGAAATCGCGCTGAGTAGTAACGAAAAAAAACGCACGCTACCTATGACAAAAGATTAATCATTTCTCGAAGATGAAAAGGTTAATTGCCATTGCCCTAGTCATGCGTTATCAAAATGTCCTTGGTCTATTTACCCATCAGAATGTCCTTGGTCTATTTACCCATCAGACAACTTATGTAACCAATTGGCCTGTGCGACAAGGTTTCGCTAAAGTGTCCTCAACTATATATATATATATATATATTTATTGGATTGAAAGGCGATTTCAATCAGAAATCTATACCAAAAGATAGTATCTTGATGACAGCACCGAAAGTTATTGATTCTCCAGTTGAGATTATTTTAGGTCAGAAAGACTTACCCTTTGTCATAAAAGACTCGTTATTTTTAAAAATTGAAATAAGACAACTTTTGAAATGCGCCAAAAATGATTACTTTAAACGCAAACAAAGTAGGATTTACGGTAACCTTTGTAGCCCGCAAAAGAAATACCAAACGTTTTCTGCTGACAAAAGAAAGGAAAAGAATAAGCGTCTAATTAGCTATAATTTAGCGCACTCACCCGAAGTTTCAATAACACATTATTTTATGCGACTAACGCAAGCTAAATTAATTAAAGACTGAAATGGATGTTTCAGTAATCATGGAAGGTTATCCTATTAAGCCTGTATCGGTGGTAACACTTGAGGGTTATCTGAGCCAGAACTATAAGATAACCGATGAATCTGGAGATATTTTTATTTTTAAATATTATCAGAATTCAAGGGAATTTAGACGTATCAAGGCAGAAAATGACTTAATGCATTTTCTTAGCACACAAATGCCTATTGACATCTCAAGGCCTGCCCATCCAAAGATGATTCAATATCCCGACGGTTCATTTTCCCGTATGCTCACTTACCTCCCTGGTGATTTCCTTAAAGATGTAAATTATTCGGCTGAATTGGCTTTCAATTTTGGAGAAATCATCGCCCAATTGCATGGATCATTGACCAATTATCGTGACACTGAAATAGAGGCCTATGACCACAAGTGGAATTTACTTAATTGTCTGGATAGCCTCAATGATGTGCACTATATTCTGGATCCAACTAGAAGAAAAATAGTTAGCTATTTTTTGGATCAATATGAACTATTCTCGCAGGAAATACTCAGGACGTTACCTAAACAAGTCCTGCATAACGATTTGAATGACTGGAATGTTTTAGTAGCCGACAATAAAATCAGGGGAATCATAGACTTCGGTGATATTTGTTATGCACCGAAGGTTTGTGATTTAGCCATTGCGCTAGCCTATCTTCTATTGGATAAAGAAAATCCTATAGACGTCACGCAATCATTGGCTAAAGGGTATGCCACCATGCAACGCCTTTCAGAAAAGGAAATTAAATTGCTGTACAATCTTATTGCTGTTCGGTTATGCATAAGCGTCATTAGCTCTAGCAAAGCAAGGTCAACGACATCGTCAAGTGATTATGTCTTTGTTACCGAAAAACAAGCTTGGGATTTATTGGATAAATGGCTCACGATCAATCCAATTAGGTTTGAAAACTGCCTTCGGCCTACTTTTAGCTATCCCGAAATAGCGCCAAACACTGAAGTATCTCTCCTACGAAAGAAATACCTAAGTGCTGCCCTTAGTCTGAGTTATTCGGTTCCTATTCACATGACTTCCTCGGCTTTTCAATATATGTACGCAAGCGATGGGAACACTTATTTAGACGCCTACAACAACATTCCACATGTAGGACATTGTCATCCCGAAATCGCCAAAGTAGCCTCACGTCAACTCCGAAGTCTCAATACCAATACCCGCTATTTGTATGATGCCCTGACGGAGTATAGTGAAAAACTATTAGGTCATTTTACGGTAGACCTAAGCAAAGTTTTCTATGTAAACTCAGGGAGTGAGGCCGCAGATTTGGCAATACGTGTCGCTCAACATTATACGCAACGAAAGCACTTATTGGTATTAAAAGATGGCTACCATGGCAATACGAGAATGGGTATCGACATCAGCTCCTACAAATTTGATGGGAAATCAGGTACGGGTCCACCCAGTCACGTCACCCCACTCCCACTCCCCAAAGAATATAGAGGCACGCAACCCTCAGGAAAAGCATATGCCCTAGAGGCCATTCAGATCATTGAGGAACTATGGCAGGACGGAATACAGCCGGCCGCATTTATTTGCGAGCCGATATCCGGATGTGGGGGGCAAGTTCCTTTGGCTGATGGTTATTTGCAAAACCTTTGCCCGTATCTTAAATCAAAAGGTATTCTTTACATTTCAGACGAGGTTCAAGTGGGCTTTGGTAGAGTAGGATCCCATTTTTGGGGTTATGAAATGTTTGATGTTCAACCTGACATGGTCGTATTAGGCAAACCCATGGGCAATGGTCATCCGATAGGTGGCCTCGTTACACGCGACGATATTGCAGACGCTTTCCATAACGGCATGGAGTTCTTTAGCTCCTTTGGAGGAAATCCTGTTTCCATGAAAATAGCGTCAACAGTACTAGAGATCATTGCAAATGAGGGGCTTCAAAATAACGCACTAATCACTGGTCGGTACTTCGATGACTTGGCGAAAAAGCTAGCCATCAAATACCCCCAAATTGGGGATGTGAGGAATAGAGGGCTCTTTCTTGGATTAGAATTGATCGATCCTACATCCTTTGAACCTGCAACTACTTATGCTAGCATCATTAAAAATAAATTAAAAAATAAATGTATCCTCACGAGTACCGACGGTCCGTATGACAACGTATTGAAATTGAAACCTCCCCTCTGTTTTTCAAATCAAAACGTTGATCAATTTTTTGAGGCATTCGAAGTCATTCTAGAAAAAACTATGATTTAATTTCCTAAATTTACAATAAGCTATTGATTCGCTATAACGTCAATTTACCTGATTTCTTGACGGGTTTGATTGATGGGCTTCCCAATAACTTTGTATAAAATATGTACCTTACAGTTTTTCAACTTTCATAGACAATGAGCAAAATTATCGTAATTGGTGGCGGCATGGTTGGTAGTGCAATGGCCATTGACCTTTCAAAAAAGCATAAAGTGACAAGTGCCGATTATAACCAAGAGGTGCTTGATCAAATTAACGATAAGTCGGCAGCAATTGACTTGCTCCAATTGGATGTGACGGATCATGGAACACTTAAAAAAGTTTTGCAACCCTTTGATTTGGTAATCTGCGCAGTTCCAGGTTTTTTAGGATTCAATACCTTAAGGGAAATCATAAAAGCAGGGAAAAATGTAGTTGATATTTCTTTCTTTCCTGAGGACGGCTTAACGTTAAACGAACTCGCCATCGAACATGGAGTGACGGCGATCATTGACTGTGGTGTCGCACCTGGTATGGATAATCTCATCTTAGGCTATCACAACGAACAAATGGAAGTCACCGACTTTGAATGTTTAGTAGGTGGGCTCCCTAAAATAAAAAAATGGCCTTTTAATTATAAGGCGCCCTTTTCGCCCATTGATGTTATAGAAGAATATACCCGACCAGCACGCTATGTTGAAAATGGAATGATGGTTACCAAACCCGCAATGAGCGATATTGAGCATGTCGTATTTGACACAATAGGTACGCTAGAGTCATTTAATTCAGACGGATTGAGATCAATCATTTTTACCATGCCTCATATTCCCAATATGAAAGAAAAAACCCTAAGATATCCAGGCCATATAGAAAAAGTTTTGACCTTACGGGATAGTGGTTTTTTCTCTGAAATTCCAATTAACATCAAGGGTCAAGAGATCATTCCACTGGAATTCACATCCAAAATTTTATTCAATGAATGGGAATTAGGGTCCGAAGAAAGAGAGCAAACCATCATGAGGGTAACGGTAAGTGGGACAAATAAAGGAGTTGCTGAAAAAATCGTATATGATTTGCACGACGAATACGACCCGATCAGTCAAACTTCCTCTATGGCTCGAACTACGGGCTATACAGCGACAGCCGCCGCCAATATGCTCTTGGAAGGATTATTTCAAGAAAAAGGTGTCTTTCCTCCTGAATTGGTAGGAAAACATGCTAGGTGCTTTGAGTATATTATGCGCTACTTGAAAGAGCGCAACGTTATCTATCACCAAAAAAGCTAACTAGCCGATCCGAAAAAGTATTAAAATTTGAATAGCTTTGAGGAACTAGCCATACCATTCGATTCAGCTTATTAATTCATTAATCATATATTAATATTGATTAATGAACTTTGTTCAATAAAACGTAACTAAAAGTGGTGGCTAAAAAATTATCTATTCTATTTCTCTTCGTGCTTTGTTTTAATTGTACGCCGCCAGAAGTAAAGAAACCCATTAAAGAAACCCAGGCAACTAAGCCAGCAAATGTCATTTTGCTCATAGGGGATGGCATGGGTTTAACCCAACTTTCTTCAAGTTTCTATTTTGGAACTACCAAACCCAATTTTTCCCGTTTCAAAAGCATCGGGCTGAGCAATGTGATAGCGGCAAATTCAAAGATTACAGATTCAGCCTCTGGCGCAACTGCCTTCGCATCTGGAATCAAGACGTACAACGGTGCCATAGGAGTTGATATGGACAAAATACAAGTTGAAACGATTGTTGAAGTCCTTTCGAAAGAAGGTTATGCCACAGGACTAATCTCCACCTCGTCCATTACCCATGCCACCCCTGCATCTTTTTATGCGCATGTTGAAAATAGAAACCAAGAAGAAGCAATAGCAGCCCAAATGTCAACTTCAACGATCGATTTTTTCGCAGGTGGCGGATTAAAGTTTTTTCAAAAGCGCAAGGATGGCACAAACCTACTCACCGCTTTGACATCAAATGGCTTCATTGTAAATACTACAGAATTGTCAAGTAGTCTTGAAGTAGATAAAAAATACGGTTTCCTCTTAGCCGATGAAGGAATGCCAAAAATGATAGAAGGGCGCGGTCCTTTTTTATCAGAAGCGACCCAGCTTGCCTTAAACTATTTTGAATTGCAGGAGAAACCCTTCTTTTTGATGATTGAAAGTTCTCAGATTGATTGGGGTGGGCATGACAATAAAGCTGATTATCTTATAAAGGAAGTGCTTGATTTTGATGATGTCATAGGCAAAGTACTAGATTTCGCTGAAGAAAGAGGGAATACACTGGTCATTGTTACGGCAGATCATGAAACAGGTGGTTTTTCCTTATCTCCTGAGGTAATCGGGAAAAATCCCAAAGGAGAAGACATTCATGATTACAATAGGATCCATCCTACCTTTTCGACCTCTGGGCATAGTGCTACCTTGATCCCCGTCTTAGCTTTTGGACCTCAATCTGAGCTCTTTATAGGTTTTTATGAAAACAATGATATCTATTATAAGATGCGTGCGGCATTAGGAAAATAATTCTTTAGAGAATGGCTTGGGCTTTTGCTCATACTATTCATTCTTAATTTGAAAAAACTTCTATCAGGCTTTAAAACACTTTCTTTCTCATTATTAAGAAGTCAATGGATCATTTGTGTATAATCACTTCTAAAATTAAGATCAAAAGAAAAATCTTTTTCCGATCTTGCGGAGAACATGAGCCAGGCAAAATTATTATTAATTACCCCACCCTTCACACAACTTAATACACCTTACCCTGCGACCACTTATATCAAAGGATACCTCAATACACTGGGCATTCCAGCTTTCCAAGCAGACTTAGGCATTGAGGTCATCCTCCGGCTCTTTTCAGAAAAAGGACTCGTTCAGGTTTTTGAACGAGCAAAGCAGCAACCTAAATTATCAGAAAATGCAACACGAATCCTGAAATTAGAGAAATATTATCTTACCACAATAGCAGATGTCGTCTGCTTCTTACAGCACAAAAACCCAACACTTGCCTTCGGGATTTGCGAACGATCACTGTTACCGGAGGCGAGTCGATTCGAGCAAATAGGTGATTTGGATTGGTCCTTTGGAGTGCTTGGCCTTCAAGATAAAGCCAAATACTTGGCTACCTTGTATTTAGAAGATTTGGGAGATTTGATAACCGAAGCAGTAGATCCGCATTTTGGATTTAGCAGATATGCCGAACGGCTGGGGATGTCTGCCTCCTCCTTTGATCAATTACATAAACAGTTATATAAAGAGCCTAGTCTTATCGATTCACTCACTGAAGCACTACTAGCCAAACTCATTGTGCAACATTCCCCAACCTTGGTTTGCTTGACAGTTCCCTTTCCTGGGAATCTCTATAGTGCGCTTAGATGTGGACAATACATCAAAAAACATCATCCTGAAATACGCGTAGCAATGGGTGGGGGTTATCCAAACACTGAACTTCGCTCCCTATCAGATCCGAGGGTTTTTGAGTTTATCGATTTCATCACCTTAGATGATGGCGAGCGTCCCTTAAGAAACTTAATCGAATATCTTGAAGAAAAAAGAACAATAAACCAACTTAAAAGAACCTTTGCCTTAGTTGATCAGAAAGTCAGCTATCTCAATATGAGTGCGGAACCCGATATTTCTTTTCAAAAAACAGGTACTCCCGATTATTCAGATCTACCGCTCAACGACTATCTTTCTGTCCTTGAAATCACCAATCCTATGCACCGATTATGGAGTGACGGCCGTTGGAACAAACTGACCATGGCCCATGGCTGTTATTGGAAAAAATGCACCTTTTGTGATATCTCATTGGACTACATAAAAAACTATGAACCCATTAGTGCCCGTATCCTTTGTGATCGTATGACTCAACTAATGGCACAAACGGGCGTCACTGGCTTCCACTTTGTAGACGAAGCAGCACCACCATCCGTTATGAAAGAATTGGCATTGGAATTGATCAAGCGAAATATGAATGTCACCTGGTGGACCAATATCAGATTTGAAGAACGATTTACCTACGACCTATGTCGATTACTAAAAGCTTCTGGTTGTATTGCTGTTTCTGGAGGCCTTGAGGTTGCCTCTGATCGACTCCTCACCAAGATGCAAAAAGGAGTCACTGTCAGTCAAGTAGCACGTGTATCTAGCAATTTCACTGAGGCCGGCATTATGGTTCATGCCTACCTTATGTATGGATTCCCGACCCAAACTGCCCAAGAAACAGTTGATTCACTTGAAATGGTTCGGCAACTTTTTGAAAACGGTGTGATTCAATCAGGTTTTTGGCATCGTTTTGCTATGACTGCCCATGCCCCTGTAGGATTAAATCCTGACTTATTTGATGTCCATTTTTCTGGACCGGCGCATCAGGGATTTGCGAAAAATGATTTATCTCACGAGGATCCTCAAGGAACTGAGCATGCCTTATTTAGTGAAGGTTTAAAAGTATCCTTGTACAATTACATGAATGGTGCTGGTTTGGACTTATCACTGAAAAAATGGTTTGACTTCAAAATACCCGCTACCTCCATCCCTCCTCATTATATTTTAGATCAAATTGAAAACACAGTAGATAAAAAAAACCTTCATGCTGAACTTTATTGGATAGGAATCCAGCCCGATCTTTCTCAAAAAAAAATGAATCAGAAGGCTAAATTGAAGCTATGTACAAAAAATAACCAACTTACACTTGACCTATCCTATGAGCTTGGCCTATGGCTTCATGGCCAACTTTCCACTGTGATGATTACCGAAAATCATCAAAAAATCACTTTAGATGCTTTTAAAGAAGGCTTTACTGCCAATCAGCTAGCAGATTTCGACGTCTTCATGAAATCCTCCTCGATAAAAAAACATAGAAAAATGGGACTACTCATTATTTAGATCCTAGATTTATTCACTATGTCAACTTTTATCATTCATAGCTACGAGGAGTTATGGTCATTTCTCAAAAATCCAAAAGAACATAGAGACCAAAAATCGTCTCTTACGAATAAATTAAAAACTTGTTGGGCCATTTACTTAATTCAGTTACCTCTATTGATGATACTTATGGCGATTCTCAGTGGTCTTGAATCCCTAGGCCTTTGGGAGGAAGATATGCACGCCATGGAGCAGCTTTTTAAAGAAATGGATACACCTAGGATCTTCTTTTTAACGGTCCTAATTGCACCTCTTTTCAAAGAAAGCCTTTTTCGCCTTATCATCCGATTTAAGAGAAATTTTTTCATCACTGGTTACCTAACAATCATGACTCACGTGCAATCGACAACGAATTTTGCGCGATTAAAAAAATATAAGAAATATTGGGATGGGTATTATCCTTGGATTTTTTATTCCTCCGCTGTCTTATTTGGATTGATGCACATTATGAATTTTGAACCGAGTCTGACTATTTATTTGCTAACGCCTATCATTGTGGCCCCACAAATATTAATTGGATTGAATTTGGGTTACATACGGATTAAATTTGGACTAATTTGGAGTATGATTTTCCATAGTTTTTACAATGGCACCTTAATGATCATAGCTTTATTGTCTGGAGAACTTTAATCACAATTAGTTAAATTCGAACTTTGACGACCCGTATGACTCCATTTTTGACCTCCTATTTTATTTCGTAATGAAAACGTTTCAAGTAAAAGGCCTTTTACAACAGACAGGTTGGCACCTCAATCAATATATTACCCTAGATGTTGGTGGAACCATCATTGACATATCCAACAATGGTGAAGCCAGCGAATACATCAACGGGTATGTCATCCCTGGTTTTCAGAATTCACACTCCCATGCCTTTCAATATGCCATGGCTGGATTGGCCGAAATACATCCTATAAATTCTCATAAAGATGATTTTTGGTCTTGGCGTGAAGCGATGTACCAAGTGGCCTTGTCCGTCGATCCTGATCAACTAGAAGGCATTGCTACTATGTTGTATGCGGAAATGCTTCGCAAGGGGTACACTTCGGTGGCAGAATTCCATTACTTACACCACGACAAGAAAGGACGTCCTTATGACCATTTGAGCGAACTAGGCGAAAGGCTTATTTCTGCGGCCGCGAAAGCCGGCATTAATATTACGCTTATTCCTGTTTTTTATCACAACGGGGGTTTCGGAAAAACGTTTGAACCCAATCAAAAACGTTTCATTAGCCCGGATGCGGACGCCTATTTTAAATTGCTTGAAGCGAGCCAAAAGTCCGTTTTACATTATGAAAATGCACGCATCGGTTTTGGTATCCATTCGTTAAGAGCCGCCGCAGAAAAAGACATTAAAAAAATTCTTGCAGAAGGTCCTAAACAGTATCCCTTCCATATGCATCTCGCCGAACAGCTCAAAGAAATTGATGATTGTGTGTCTTTTTATGGTCAACGCCCAGCAGAATGGCTGTTGGATAATTGTGCGGTAAGTGATCGGTTCCATTTGATCCATTGCACGCATTTAACCACTGAAGAATCAACAAGATTGGCTGCCTCTGGTGCTCATGCCGTACTATGTCCCTCCACAGAAGGGAATCTAGGTGATGGGATTTTTTCATTAAGCCTTTTTCAATCAAAGGGAGGCAAATGGTCCATTGGTACCGACAGTCAAATTGGATTGAATCCACTCGAAGAATTTAAAATACTCGATTATGTTCAGCGAGTCTCCACTCACTACCGGGCGCAATTCACTTCTGAAGTAGAAGGGGACTCCGGTTATTATGCCCTTGATATGGCTTTTCGATCTGGAAAAAAAGCCATCGGCGTCAAGGTGGTTGATTATTTTGAAATGGGCACTCCCTTTGATGGGGTCGTCATTGATGCCAACACGCCACTTATTGCGGTTTCTAAGCCAGAGAACATATTGGCTACCTTATTTTATTCGGGTCATCCTAGCGATTTCTTAGGCACGATCATCGCTGGAAAATGGGTGGTCAAAAATCAGCGGCACATTCATCAGGATCCCATCCAAAATGAATTTGAACTAACAATGAAAACATTGAATCTTAGATAAGCACTGTTAGCGCTGATTTATTGGAGATCAATGAATAAACTTTTTCGATCTCAATTTCAAATACCTATATACATGGCTAATAAAGGTATTCAAAAGCACTATGATAATGACCTTGCTCTTGATAAAAGGTAATCAACTTGTCAAAAAAATCATGCCCACCGAGTGTCGCCGAGTCGCCAATAATCACCAGTTTGTGTTTAGCCCGGGTCATGGCCACATTCATTCTTTTTTCTTCAGCTAGAAAGCCTATGATTCCTTGGGCATTGCTACGCGTCAACGAAATCAGCACCAAATCTCTTTCTTGTCCCTGAAAGGCATCTACAGAGTTTATACTGATTTGCTTTAACACCTCAGGTGCAAATTCCTCATTTCTTAAAACAGTTCTTAACATTTCTACTTGCGCTTTATAAGGTGCAATAATTGCGTAGGTATGCAGCGTCGGATCTTCTAGTACGTCAATGTTCGCTTTTAGCCGGCCAATGGTGAAGTGTGCCTCCTCTTTATTGAAGGTACTCAGTGTTTCTTCATTAAGTGTTTCTTCATAACCACAGCCCGCCGTATCAATAAATTCGCAAGTCTCCTCAAAGAGCGGTGTTCTTTCTTGAATAGATACATCGGTCGTCAACATATCCTTATAGAATTGCTGATTTGAAAACTTCACAATGTCCGGATGCATCCGATACTGATTTGTCAGCATCACATCCGCATCGAAACGATCTATGCAACGCTCAAATATAGTTTCACCAAGGCCTTGTGAAAGAGCTTCAATCGACTTCACTGTAGGCGCAAGCTGTAGGTGATCTCCTGTCATAATTACCCTATCAGCCTTGCTTATAGCAATCCATGCCGCAGGCTCAAGCGCTTGTGAAGATTCATCTATGAAAACTGTTTTAAAACGCTTATGAAAAAGATGCTGATTGTTGGCGCCAATCAAGGTACAGGCAATGACCGTCGCATGGTCCAAGAGGTGATAAATAATGCCTTCCTCAATCATTCTACTTTCATTTTTAAGCATTCTAGATTCTTGTAGTAATTCTCTTCTTTGATTTGCCTCTTGACGTCCAAAATTTCGCTTGTATTGTCGGCTCAACCTTCGCAACTCTTCAGCTCTTTTTCGCAAACTTTTTAATTCTTTAAACGATGGATGATCTGTAATTTGTGCATCCAAGGTATGCCTTTCAATTTCCTCAGTGACCCGGGCTGGATGTCCGATGCGGGTCACGCTTATGTTTTCATTGTGCAATTTTTCAATAATCAAATCAACTGCTGCGTTACTTGGCGCACAAACCAAGACCTGTTTTTCTCTTTGGGCAATGTCTTTGATACTTGCCACAAGTGTGGTTGTCTTACCGGTACCAGGAGGTCCGTGAATCAGTCCTATATCTTGAGCTGCTGCTACCTTGGCCAAAGCCTTATTCTGGCTCTTATTCAATTGAGGGTGATCGATATTTGTTGTTGAATCAAATTGGGGCTGTCTGGCACCAATGGCCCACTGAATTTGCTTTGCAATCCTACCTGTCGTCTTTCCAATCAATGATTTGACCATATGCTCCATTTGGTCATAAGTTGATTCATCGAAAAGCAAATCAATCCCTATTTTACCATCATCAAGCCAAATAGGACTATCATCTATGTTGAGCATAATGGCAATTTCATCTTCCTTTAGTTTGCAAATAATGCCGTTAATAGAGTGTATTGTATTTCCTGACTGAACAAAAACACTTGCTGAGGAACCCACCTGGAACAGATGTCGGCTTCCTTTTCGCGAAGGATAATCAAACACCAAAATACAACGGTCGCCTGTACCCATGTTGGTCTCTTTAAATCGAAGTGGATACCAAGTGACGCCATCTGATTTGCGCTTTTCTATTGACTTATTCCGGATTTTTGCTTCATATTGACGACGATCTTCCTTTCGCTCCATTTTGAGTGATTCTAGAAGTTTTAAGAAATGTAAATCAGCTGCCGACATAGGAGGTTTTAAAGTATCAAAGTTAAGTGCTTACAAAAGAAAAGCAGCACCCATGATGAATCTAATGGTTGACTATGACTATTAAAAAAAATATTTTAAGTTTACCGATTCAATGCATTAATTTATTAGAAGACCTTTGAACTATTTGGCGCATCTTTTTTTGTCCGGAAACCATGATCTTTTGAAAATAGGGAATTTCTTAGGTGACTTTGTGAGAAGTAAAGATTTAAATGATTACCCTGAGGAAGTCCAAAAAGGCATTTTGCTTCACAGAAAAATCGACTTATTTACTGATACGCATCCCATTGTATTTGAAAGTAAACGTCGCTTGCGTAATCAGTTTGGGCATTATGCACCCGTAATTACTGATATCTTTTATGATCACTTCTTGGCGCTTAACTGGCATCAATATTCAGCAATCAGTTTGTTGGACTTCAGTCAAGATTTTTATAGACTGACAGAGTGCTATGCCACACTATTACCTGAAAAGCCTTTGCACGTCTTGCGCTATATGAAGCGCGATAACTGGCTTTTTGAATATCGAACGTTGAAAGGTATTGAGGCTACTTTGGCTGGAATGTCTAGAAGAAGTAAATTTGATTCAAAGATGGAATATGCGTCGGCAGAGTTGAAAAAAAATTCACAAGAATATCAGCAAGAATTTCATCTTTTTTTTCCGGTACTCATGGAAGAAGCACGCCAATTTAGGGTCAAAAATTTATGATAAAAGAGCTGTTATTTGTAGGTATTGGGGCTTTTATTGGTGGGGGGCTTCGCTATTTCATTGGCACCAAGGTGGCATTACTTAATCTTACCTTTCCTTGGGGTACCTTCGGTATTAACCTGATAGGCTCCCTGATTATTGGTGTTTTTATGGCTTTATCGATTAAGGATCAGCATCTCTTTCGTCTGTTATTAATTACCGGTTTTTGTGGTGGGTTCACTACTTTTTCGACCTTCTCACTAGAAAGCTTGACGTTACTGAAATCAGGCAATTATCAAATGGCACTTATTTATGTGTGTGCAAGTGTTCTTGGAGGCCTATTGCTCGTTGGAGTAGGTTATTTTTTGACTCATAAATTCATTGACTAGCTTAAGTCTCCCCCTGGCATGGATAGCTTTTACGATTTACTTGGCATTTCCAAAGAAGCAAGTGGCAAACAAATAAAAGCAGCCTATAAAAGAAAAGCGATTCAGTATCATCCCGACAAAAACAATGGGGATCCAGAAATGGAAGAGCTTTTTAAAAAAGTAAATGCCGCTTACCAGATCTTGAGTGATCCTTATGCCAAATCAACATATGACATGAGGCTAGAATATGGATCCGTTACATTTCGAACCGATAAGCCACCTAGAGCAAATCCACCCACTTATCATTATGACTATGCAAAAAGACCTTATCGCGTATATCCAAAACAAGAGATAGATTGGAAAGAAAACTGGAAAGCCACCCTTTATGCCTTTGCATTTACCTTTGTAATTGCATTGCTAGTGGTTATCACCATCGGCCTGCGAGACGCGTATAATGAAAAACAATTCTTTGAAAATCTAGAAAATAGAAAATCAATTTTCTATGACGCCACCGAACTCAAGGCCGAGGGTCAATTAGAGGCGGCGTTGTCAAAACTATCAACGTTAAATGACTTCATTTTACCTTATGAGAAACCTATGCAGGATTATCAAAATTCAGTATTCCTCTCCTTAACAGAAAAGGGGAATACCCTATTCAACAATGCAGATTATTCAGAAGCACTTATTTATTTTGATCTGCTTGAAAAACATACCAATTTGAGTGAAATTGAATTGTTAACGAGACAGGCACGTGCTTATCGGCTGACTAATCAACCTGAAAAAGCACTAAAAGTACTCACCAAAATCCTTCTAATTGGTCATAAAACCTCTGCGGTTTATGTAGAGATGGCAGAAATTCAAAATGAAATGATGAACGATCCCATGACGGCCCTTGAACTTTATGAAAGTGCCAATGACTATGCCAAAAAATACTACGAAATCTTTTACGGAAAAGCCTATGCCATTGTATTAGATGGTAGAGATTTGCCCAAAAGTCACTATAGACTTTATTTAGGCCTGGCCAAACTTTACCTTACCATTGATCGTCCCGATAAGGCCCTAAGTGCTTCGAAATGGAATACACGCGTTTGGCCGGACAGCAGTGAGAACTATTTAATCAATGCCCGGGCATATCGACTATTAGGAAAGTCCACATTGGCCTGTGAGAACTATAACCTAGCACTAGCCAAAGGTGCAATTACCACTGATGATTTCTGCAACTAGCCTACGAAATCACCAGTCTTTCTTCTACAATCTTTGGTCTGATAATTGAGTATCACTTTCCAAAATGGTGAACGAGTGAGTATTAGCTTACTATAAATCAATAA
Source organism: Flammeovirgaceae bacterium (assembly GCA_013204595.1). GTDB lineage: Bacteria > Bacteroidota > Bacteroidia > Cytophagales > Cyclobacteriaceae > UBA4465. The sequence goes on along the minus strand of JABMNK010000022.1, from coordinate 7,571 downwards.
ATTGTGTCCCCTCATACTAAACACACTTACAGCGCCTAAATTCTTCATAGACTGCAAGGTGTACTCGAAGCCCATCTTTCTAGTCTGTTCACGAACGCAAGGATTTCCATAAAGGATTTTACTGGAATTATTTTTAAAAATAAGTTCTATATTTCTCTGACTCTTTGGGGTGTTTTTTTTTATGTGGGACTTCTGACTAACCGTTTTTTCTGTCGACAAAAAACCGGATGACTCCTTTCTTTGTGCCATCCCATTTTGTCCTATGAAAACCAAAATAAAAATTATAGAAAATCTCATCCCTATGACATTCCATTAAATACATGAGAAAGATAACAATCTTAAATATCTTTGCCCATTAAAGACAAAAGGTGAAGTATTTAATCAGTTTCTTTCTAAAAAATATTCCAAGAAAATACCTCCAATTAGTTAGTCATCACTTGTTAAAGATACTGTCTATTTTTTATATAGGTAACAAAGTGGAATGTCCCATCTGTCTCCACCGCTTTAGACAATTCCTCCCTTATGGACGAAAAGGTAGGCCCAATGCGCTTTGTCCAAACTGCCTCTCATTGGAACGACATCGATTATTGTGGCTTTATTTAAATGAGCAAACAGATTTTTTTTACAAACCGTCGAAAATGCTCCATATAGCACCCGAGCTTTGTTTTATAGATCGATTTGAGCAACTTAGACATCTTGATTACCTAACTGCAGATATAGAATCACCTTTGGCTAAAATTAAAATGGACATCCATGATATTCCCTTTCCAGAAAACACTTTTGACGTGATCTTTTGTAATCATGTGCTTGAACACGTCGAAAATGATAAAAAAGCCATGCAAGAAATGCTTCGAGTCTTGAAACCAGGTGGATGGGCCATCTTACAAATTCCATTATTTCATCCGCTAAAGGAGCATACCATCGAAGATCCTGAGCTGAAAGACCCAAAGAAAAGAGCAGAATTATTTGGCCAAGATGATCATCTAAGAATGTATGGCAAAGATTACCCTGACCGTATAAGCGCTGCTGGGTTTGATATTGTGGAGGAAAATTATCTCCAAGATTTAAGTACTGAGAGCAAAAGACGATATGCTTTGCCCGAAAATGAACCGATTTATCGTGCGATTAAAAGCTGATCAATAAATTTCTATGTATTTTTTATTGGGATTAATTCCTCGCTTTTTTTGGGTGAACTCGTACATCAGTCCCAAACCATACCCAGCCATTTGCGTGATAACCGTAATAGGTACGCGTATCGCAACACCAAGTGATTTAGTTATCCATAACGCCTCAAGAACAACTACCGACAAATAACCACTGTAAAGACCCAGCCCTATCGTTGCAATTTGCTCATTTAGCATACCGATAAGCGCAGAAAAAACCCATCCGATGGTGAATAAAAGAGGGAATAAATGCAATAATTTAAGCTGTCCTTCATGAAAACGAGTAAGATTTATACGAGCCCTTCCAAAATAATAAAGTTGCTTGTAAAACTTTAGTAAACTAGTACGTCGCTTGTGAAAAACGAAAGCTTTTTCTATCAACGCTGTTTTGAAGCCTGACTTGATGATACGAATGCTAAACTCCAAGTCCTCTCCCATAAAGGGGATTAAATAACCACGGGTTTTCTCATATACAACCCTACTGATACCCATATTAAAACTTCTCGGATGGAACGTACCAAAGTGATGATTACGCCCGCGGATGCCCCCGGTAGTAAAAAAAGAGGTCATAGTATGTCCGATAGATTGTTGCAAAGGGGTAAACAAAGGATGAGACTTGTCAGGCCCACCAAAAGCATCGACTTTGTGTTCTTTCAAAAAAACGTCCACCTCTTCGAGATATCCAGCAGGAATAATACAATCGGAATCAAAAACAATGAAATAGTCTCCTTTGGCACGCTGATAACCATAATTTCTAGCAAAGCCTTGACCCTCATTCTCTTTGAAATAATATTGAACCATTAAGGAAGTAGAAAACTTTTTGAGCAAACTTGAACAAGTCACTGATGAGCCATCCTCAACCACCAAAACTTCAAAATCTTTAAACGTTTGAAGAGTCAAAGAAGTTAAGAGCTCATCCACTTCTTCTGGCCGGTTGTAGACAGGAATGATCAAAGAATACTTAGGCATCCTTGTTTAATTCCTCAGCAATCTGATAATCATTTTTATTGGGACTTGATTGAATCACCATTTCCGCCAAAAATCCTGCTAAGAACAACTGGACCCCTATAATCAATGCTACTAAAGCAAGGAAAAACAAAGGCTGATCCACGATATCACGCACAGGCAATTCCTGATTGACTTTATAAATCTTATCACCAATCAAAAAAGACGTAATCATCGTTCCTCCAACAAAGCAAAAAGTACCCAGCAGTCCAAAGAAATGCATTGGATTTTTGCGGAATCTGGTCACGAATGAAACCGATATGAGATCTAAAAATCCGGTAATATAACGTTCGAAACCAAATTTAGTAACCCCGTATTTTCGAGCCCGATGTACCACCACCGTTTCACCAATATTTCGGAATCCATTCCATTTGACCAATAGCGGGATGTATCGATGCCGTTCACCATATAAGCTAATACTTTTAACTACTCGATTTTGATATGCTTTTAATCCACAATTAAAATCATGCAATTTAATCCCAGATGCCTTGCGGGTCACCCAATTAAAAAACTTCGAAGGAATTCTCTTCTCGAAGGGATCATGTCGGATTTTTTTCCAACCCGATACCATATGAAATCCCTCTTCAGCGATCATTTTGTAAAGTTTTGGTATTTCATCCGGCGAATCCTGCAAATCTGCATCCATCGTTATAACCACTTCCCCACGACTTGCCTCAAATCCGGCATGAAGAGCCGCTGATTTTCCATAATTTCGGGAAAATCTTAATGCCCTTACATTAGAATCTAATTGAACCAACTTGGATAGCTGATTCCATGAATCATCCGTACTTCCGTCATCAATGAAAATCATCTCACCCGTTAACTTAGATGCCAAAAGCACCTTTACAATCCACTCATATAGTTCCGGGATAGATGCTTCCTCGTCCAAGACGGGTATCACAATAGATATTTGAAATTGATGATCCACTTAGGTCAAATCAGAAAATTCAGGTTTCTTTCTTTTAATAATCGCGCCTGTAATTAAAGACATAACCGCATAAACTATTAAGGCAAATCCAAAAGATTTAATCTGTCCAAAAGTAGTGAAATTTGACGTCGTATCTGCCTCTTCTATCGCTTTATCAATCATCTCCTGAGATGCGCCAAAGCCTTCCATCATTTGCGCCGTTTGTTCGATAATAGCCTCCGAAATGATTTCAGGTAAATCCGGATCAATGAAATTATAGAGCAATATATTGAAAACCGTTCCAATCAAGCCCGACACAACAAAAGTGAGCATTGAATAACCATAACTGATTTTGAAGGAAACAAAACCACCAGATTCATTTCGAAATTGCAATCCATAATAGATTACAAAACCCAAACTTAGCAATAAAGCGACTAGGCCAAACCACCATTTGATAACCAATAAGGGATCTATTACATAAACCGTTACTGACAAAAGAATACTAATTATTCCCAAAATAAGCCCCGTTCTTAGCGCGTGATTTTCCATAATTTTTAGTTTTATTATTGATAATTTCTTCGCAACAAGATAGAAATCAAAGGCGTCATAAACAATCCTGAAATAAACTTTTTCACGCCTGCCATGAAAACCATGTTTAATATCGTTGTATCTTCAATCGCCTGTACTTGCTGATTATATTGATCCGCTCCGTAGCTTTCAATGTATTGAACCGATTTAACTATAAGAAAATCCGATGCCTGTATTTTATAATCAGCAAGTATCAGATCGTTGAAATTCATCGCAATGAAAAGAAAAATCATATATAGGGTCAAGGAAACCATATTCACCAAAAAACCAATACTCATCCCCTGCCAAAAATGAAGTCCCCCTTCATTGTTTAATTTCTTAAATTCATTAACCGCAAAATAGATGACCAATCCGTAAATAAAGAGATCAAAAAATAAATGGCTCATCTCAATGAAGGGATGAACACCTATTGCATAGGAAACTATAAAAACAACACAAAACAGCAGTCCAGCTACTCCCGCATACCTTAAACCTACTTCCTTCATAAATTATTACGCAAAATATGACTTTTCACCATTTATAACGGCTACTGTTTTCCCTACAAGTTCCTTCCCTAATAAGGGAGAATTAGTTGATTTCGAAGCATTTGATTTTTTATCATAAGTCCAGCTTTCACCAATATCAAATACAGCCAGTCTTGCAGGAACCCCTTCAGTAATATGCGCAATTGGCATATTAAAAATACTACGTGGTCCATTTGACAACTTCATCAATAATAGCTCCAGTGGCAAGCTTTCAGAAGCCAATTTAAGCAAAGAAGAAAATGCAGTTTGCAGTCCGATCATGCCGAAATCAGCCAAATCAAATTCGAGATTTTTAGATTCTTCGTCCTGAGGTCTGTGATCAATGCTGATTGCGTCTATAGTGCCCGATAGTAAACCATTTTTAAGCGCCAAAGCATCCTCCTGTGTTCTGAGCGGAGGGTCTACTTTGTACACGGTATCGAAATCGTTCAAATCCTCGTCCAAATATAATAATTGATACAACGCCACATCACAAGTGACTTTTAATCCTTTTTGTTTGGCTTTAGCAATCAAATCAATTGACTCAGCGGCCGATATGGCATGAAAATGCAAGCGGCCCCCTGCATATTCCAATATTGACAGATCACGTTCAATCATCGCCTTTTCTGATAAATTAGAAATACCTGGTAATCCCAACCTTGTACTCATCTCCCCTTCGTTCATTTGTCCTCCTGGGGATAATGAACCATCTCTAGGTCTACTGATAATCAAGCCATCAAATTTTTGTACATATTGTAATCCTTTCAGAAGTAACTCTGAATTGATCACGGGATTTAATCCATCTGTAAATGCAATAGCACCCGCGGCTTTAAGGTCGAATATCTCCGATAACTGTTCACCTTTCAAACCAGCACTGAGTGCCCCGTATGGATGAATCGAAGTCACTTGAGCCGCAGTCTTTGCCAATATGTACTCCAGAGTACTTCTATTATCTATTGGCGGCAATGTATTTGGAAGAATGCACACATCAGTAAACCCGCCTAACATGGCCGTTTTAGGTCCAGAAAATAAATCCTCCTTGTGCTCTACTCCAGGGTCATTAAAATGACTTGATAAATCCATAAGGCCTGGGGAAACTACTTTATGCGACTTCTCCCCGCCTTCATGTTTGGTGATGACCTTAATCATTCCCTTTTCAATAATCAAATCTACCGCCAATCCATGATGTGGCGAATTTCGATCTTGTACGACGACGTTTCTTATATTCATTTTATAAAAATCGAATAAGTAATGTCTCTGAAATCACAAAGACGAGTGCCAAAATTAGTGCATATTTAAATAATTCATTTCCATCACTATTAATTCCTCCAGAATCAGCCGAAATTTGAATATTTTCTACATTAATATAATTAAGGTACGGACTATTTGAAGCTAATTCCTGTAAGTACTTATCACTATAAGTAGTAATGTCTGACTCATTTTTAGGCTCATTTAAAGCAATTTTCTGTACCCCTAAATCATTAATACGGAGTTCATAATGCCCCGCAAGTATCCCTTCAGGCGGTAATTCTAGCGTTAAATTACCTTTGGCATATTGATAATTAGCAATTAGTTCCACTGATTCATTTGCTAAAGTAATTTTTTTAATCGGATCATAACCATTGATGGGGAGAGAAATGTAATTCGCTGAAATATCAAAATACAAAGGCTCCGTAGCGGCATTACTTGACTGTGCCATTTTGTACATCAATGGTAAAAAAGTAGCATGAGAAGTAAGATTTGTGAAGTCGCGGCCTATCGGAGAAGCAAGAAAGAATATGTTCCGATCCAACTGCTTAGTTCGTACCAAATATTGATAACCAAATTCATTTTTAACCAGTGTAGTAAATCGACCCTCAAGTGCGAAAAGTCGTTTGGCTTTAGGCAACCGAATAACCTCATTGGTAGACTTAAAAACACCCTTAAAAAAAGGATCATTGATGTCGTTTATCTTTAATCCGACAAAAGCTGAATCCGAAACTTCTCTTACCGTGCGTTCAAGAAAAGCCTCATATGAGGATTTATTGACTTTCTTAGCGGGGATGATAAAAAAATCAGCAACGCCCTTAAATGAGAATAAACTCAACGGTATTTCAACAAATCCTTCTAACACAATCAAATCTGTCTGTTTTAATTTGGTATAATCTATTGACCCCGAATTGTAACTCGTGTAATCAAAATATTTTTCGTTGGCATATACGTCAGCCAAGGCTGCACTATAACTGTTTTCAGGATGAATATGGGCGATGTTTTTGACCTTATTTTGGGGATGCGATAAATAAAAAGTATTATCAAAATAAACTGGAAAGTCTTCAATCTCAACCTTAAACTGCCCATCAATAAAATTATTATCAGGAATATCTACCGATAAGGAATTTTGTCCATTTGACTCAAAGTCCAATAACGAACTGGCTATTAGCTGTTTACCTGAAAGTATTTTTACTTGAACATCCTCTCTGTTATTTCTGCCGCTATTTTTCAACACTACAGTCAAAACACTGCCTTCGTCAAGAATCATAGGTACTTCCATAAAAGCAGTATCAACATACACATTAGCACTACTCTCGATGTCCATTTTCAGGAAATTAACCCGAACATTAGTATTTACAATCTCACCAAAGGTGGATTCCTGAAAATCAGAAAAATAATACAAATCCATATTTGATGCTAAAAATGACGTCTTAGCCATGATTTGTGACATGGTCTTAGCCTCACCCGTAGTCACAATGTTAGCTAATTTATCCATTGCCGAATTCCGAGATATCCAATTTACCGGCGCCATCGAATTATTAGTAATCACCTGAAACCGCTGCTCAATCGGGGCTTGACTTAAGAGATCGTCCGCCATTTGTAGGGCCTTGTTAAGCCCTGACTGTCCTACTGCCACTTCACTCGTCATACTTCGGGAATTATCAATATAAATGAGGGTTCCTTCTACAGGTGTATTTGCACCGGTCATCCAGACCGGTCTAGCGAAGGCAATAACCATAAAAAAAATAACTAATAGCCTTGATAATAAGATCAATAAATGTTTTAGATTCCTTTTACTCTGTGTGTCCTTGACGAGTGCTTCAATATGATGAATAGTAGAAAAAGTAACAACTTTTGTTTTTCTGAATGAAAACAAATGAATGGCAAAAGGTACTGCCAAAAACAGTAACCCCCATAGTACAGAAGGATATAAAAAGATCATTAAGCGCAAGTTTATGTTAGAAAGTCTTAATGATCAACCTGGTACTTAAAAATAGCGCATAAAAAAAGCCCTTAGTTTCCTAAGGGCCTTGATAAAATCTGGCAACGACTTACTCTCCCACCTATTACGGCAGTACCATCAGCGCGGACGGGCTTAACTTCTCTGTTCGGAATGGGAAGAGGTGGACACCATCGCTATAGTCACCATATAAT
>JABMNK010000021.1 GCA_013204595.1 Flammeovirgaceae bacterium | reverse complement strand
AATCAAAATCATATTAGTTCAACTTTCCAAAATAAAATTGATTGATTTGATTGTGTTTAAAATATCTCTTGCAGTAAAACTGATGTTCGATATTTCAATAGAGTTATCTACTAAAACAATAAAACGGTTATACTATTATAGTGTAGCCGTTTTTATTTTATAATCTTTTTGCAGACTTTTAATAACTTCATTTTTATTTTGATTCATGGCATCTAAAATTGGATGAAGGTCCATTTTCTCATGTATTGGTCTTAAATTATGGTCACTCCACATGGCCAATTCGACTATTATTGGGGTTAATGACAGTCCGTTCTCCGTGACTTTCCTTTACAATCAGTCTGAGATTTATAAAACGATTTAAAATATCACTTAGTGTTCTTTCTTTAATACCTATTTTATCAGCTTGTTTTAAAATATCAGCTCTTTGAAAAGTATCTCTTGTTTTAATCCAATTATAAAAAGTTGTTTGAGTAGTGTTTAAATTATTAACTAAATACTCTCTTAGCAACAGTCCAATTTAGTTTGAAGACATACATTCAATTTAATAATTCTGAAAATACTCTCTTAGTTTTTGTCTATATCATCCACTTTTTGCTGACGATTTACAATTTGAGATCGGAATAGAAGAGAGAATATCAATAAAAATGATCCTAGGTAATGCGTAAGAGTGGGGCCGCTACCCAAACGGTTTATGAGGGATTGATCAAATGCTTGGGTAGGTCCTCTATGCGCTCGCAGCACAGTTGATCCATTACTTGTTTGAACTGTGTTTTCATCATCCCAATAGTATGTTCGCCGCCCTTGTCACCCAGTGCCGCCACACCATAGAGAAAGGGGCGTCCCATAAAAGTGAATTTCGCACCGCAAGCCAAGGCGCGCGCGATATCAGGACCCGATCTCAGTCCGCTATCCATCATGATTTCAATCTGTTGTCCGTACTTGGCTGAAATTTCCTGTAGGGATTGTATCGTTGACTGGGCGGCGTCCAATTGACGCCCACCATGATTAGAAACAATAATGCCATCAAATCCCATTCGGATGGCATCTTCGGTGTCTTGGAGCGAAGCCACTCCTTTAAGCACCAGCTTACCTTTCCATTTGTCACGAATGGGTTTAATTGCTTCTTCGTTGAGTCTTCCAGAAAATGTTTTATCCATGAAAGCCCCCAATTGCCTGAGATTAAGGCCTTCTGGAGTATATGGTTTTAATGTTTCAAAGGAAGGTTGCCCTTGTATTAGGGTGTTTAATGCCCAGGAAGGTTTGCTTAATATTTGGAGCATATTAGCCAAAGTCATTTTGGGCGGCAATGCCAAACCATTTCTGAAATCTCTTGGTCGATAACCAAAAGTAGGGACATCACAGAGCAATACCAAGACGGGACATCCAGCAGCCTCAGCCCGGTCAATAATGTTGTCTCGTATGAGGTCATTCACTGGATTATAAAGCTGAAACCAAGCATTTCCCTCTGTAAGCTCAGTGGCTTTTTCGATATTCATTGTAGTTACGCTACTCAGAATGAAGGGTATCTTGTGATTAAAAGCTGCTTTGGCCAAAATGGCCGGCGCATTGGGCCAAATCAAGCCTTGAAGACCTACAGGTGCAACACCTACAGGTGCATCAAATTCCATCCCCAGGATACTTGTTTTGATATTGCTAGTTCCATAGTTTCGAAGATAGCGCGGTTGCAGTTGTACCTTGCGTATATCCGAGGTGTTACGGCAGAGACTCACGTCATCATTGCATCCTCCATCGAGATATTCAAAAGCAAATTTGGGGATGCGACGTTTTGCCAGATTTCTTAAATCATCTACAGAGGGATAATTTGAGTTGAAAGTATTTGCCATATCTAACTGTTTTTGCTGAAAATTGAAATGCTTTGAGATCTCTTTTTTGGCTTTTTTAGCATAATGGGTATTGCTACCTTGATGATTTCAATGTTTAACTGATTCTGTAAGGGTAAAATCATGATGCGAAATTCTTTTATTATCGATACCTGATGAAGGACATGAAGATAGTTAATTAAGTCAATAAATTAAAAGACTTTTTGAACATGGTTGTTCGTTCTCCGCGTCTTGGATAGAACTATCATAGAAATGATCGATCAATTATGCGAAATATTGATCGAGGATTGGGTTTCTTTGAAAACTATAAATTCATATTTATTCTTTGAGTGTCAATCTTTTTTGTTGTGCTGATTAAATAGCGAAGAAGCCCCCGTGATGGCGGTGTTTGCAAATAATAAATTTATGAGCAATGAAAACAATCCTTTTTTGAATCCCTGTAATGACCCTAAATACCGTCAATCTATTTTAACTTAAAGCAGTATTGAGCGGAAATATGCTGAGTTGATCCTAGTTAAATGGGGATTTATGTTAATTTAAATGAGGGTTAAGCCAATAAGTAATAACATTGTATGTCTGTTTATTTAGGGAAGCTAATCATCAATTTTAAAGAAAAATGACTAACCACAATAGCCATCTGCGTACCATATTGCTGAATACCTTGATTCTTTTTTCATTGATGTTAAGGGCACAAGTTGCGACTGACGAAGCGAGAACTGAGACTGTAGCTGACAGCTTGAACGGTTGGCATAAGGGAGGGGTGATGGGATTAAGCTTTTCGCAAGCATCTTTTACCAATTGGTCTGCGGGTGGAGAAAGTTCTATTGCGATTAATTCTTTTTTTACCATTTATGCCAATTACAAAAAGCAGCGTAAGCTATGGGAGAATGCGCTTGATGTGGGTTATGGTTTCATGAAACAAGGTGAAAATGCGGATTATCGAAAAACAAATGATAAATTTTATTTGATGTCAAAATATGGACAACAAATTTCTGAGAAGTTTTATGTCACGGCCTTGCTAGATTTTAAAACACAAATGGCCGTGGGAAAGCGATATGATGTTGATTCTGTTAAAATTTCAAATTTCCTGGCCCCTGCGTATTTGATAGGTTCTTTTGGTGCTGAGTACAAGCCTTCGGGTGGCTTCAGTGCTTATTTTGCACCAATTACTAGTAAGTTCACTTTTGTGAATGATCCAGATTTGGCCAATAAGGGCGCATTTGGTCTTGAGGGTGCCACCTATGACAATGGAGGAAGCTTGATTTCTGAGGGTAAAAGGTACCGAAGTGAACTAGGAGGGTATGTACGGTTGATTTTTGCAAAGAACAACTTTGAGACCGACATTTTGAAGAATGTGTCTTTGACTACCCAACTGGATTTATTTTCAAATTATTTAAAGTCCCCACAAAATATTGATGTCAATTGGGAGACTCAAATTGTATTTAATGTGAATAAATTCCTTTCTTTTAATATAAATATGCATCTTTTTTATGATGACGATGTGATGATTGCCGTTGATGAAAATCAAGATGGTATCACAGATGGGCTTGGCCCAAGGCTGCAGTTTAAAGAAATTTTGGGCATCGGAGTTTCCTATAAATATTAATCACTGCTACTTTATTTTTTGCTATTTCCTTAAAGTTGGTTTCTTTCAAGACGATTTGAAATAATAGTTGTTAAGCGTTCAATGAATAGCGCGTGCATGTATCTTTGCACACTAGCGTATGAATTAATATGAAAAAAAGTTTTCCGAAGGGTTTTGTTTGGGGTTCGGCAACTTCTTCTTATCAAATAGAGGGGGCTTGGGACGTAGGGGGTAAGGGGCCGTCTATTTGGGATTCGTTTTGCGCCATACCAGGTAAAATCGCTAATAATGACCATGGAATGATGGCTTGCGACCATTTTCATAAAATGAAAGAGGACGTTGCCATGATGAAACGTATGGGCTTGAAGGCTTATAGGTTTTCGATTTCATGGCCACGAATTATGCCAACAGGACAGGGTAAGGTTAGTGAAGATGGCTTGAGATTTTATGATGAATTGATTGATGAGTTAATTCATCACGAGATTGAGCCATGGGTGACGCTTTATCATTGGGATTTGCCATTGGCAATTCAAGTTGAGCAGGATGGATGGTTGAATAAGGAAATCGCTAATCATTTTGAGCAATATGCCCGTGTGTGCTTTGAGCGATTTGGCAACCGTGTCAAGCGTTGGATTACTTTAAATGAGCCTTGGGTGGTGGCCATATTGGGCTACGGACTAGGTACATTTGCGCCTGGAATAAAATCCAATAGCGACCCTTATCTGGCGGGTCATCACTTATTGATTGCCCATGCCCAGGCAGTAAGTTGTTATCGTAAAGAATTTCAAGAAACACAGCAGGGACTTATCGGGATTACCAATAACTGTGATTGGCGTGAGCCTTTGACCGAAAAGCAAGAAGATATAGCCGCCGCTGAACGTGCCATTGAATTTATTTTAGCTTGGTTTACAGATCCCATTTATTTGGGTCACTATCCAGCCTCGATGGTGGAACGCTTGGGTCAAAAATTGCCTTTATTTTCGGAGGTAGAAATTGAATTAATCAAAGGTTCTACTGATTTTTTTGGCCTCAATCATTATACGACCCTATTTGCGGCAGAGGCACAAGGATCAGGGCACAAGGATCCCGTTTATGGAAATGACGGTCTTTCTGAAGATCAAAATGTCCAACTATCGGTTGACCCGAGCTGGAATGTTACGGCGATGCATTGGGCAGTAGTTCCTTGGGGATGTCAAAAGTTATTGGAATGGATCTCCAAAAGATATGACCGACCAACCATTTATATCACAGAAAACGGATGTGCCTATGCCGATGAAGTCGTTGCGGGTAAAGTGAATGACATAGCGCGTATAAATTATTACCAACAGTATTTGTCTTGTTGCCTTGCAGCTATTGAAAAGGGTGTT